>JBELHW010000007.1:0-59151 GCA_042091225.1 Cryomorphaceae bacterium
CAAGTTGATCGGTAGCAGTTAAAGTATAAACACCTGCACTTAAATTTGTAGCATTAATGGTAGTTTGAGCATTAGGGTCGTCCCACAAATATTGAAATACAGAGGAAGGATTGGCATTTGTAAGCGTTACCGAAATCTGACCTTGACTAGATCCGTAACATATTATATTGGTCAATGTACTTACCAATTGTGGCTCTGTAATTTGAAAATCAATTTCAATACCACAATTATTGTTATCGCTAATGGCAACAGAATAATCCCCGGCAGTAAGGTTTTCAATCGAATTAGTAATCTCACCTGTCGACCACAAGGTAGAATAGGAAGGAGTTCCTCCATTAATTGAAACAGAAGCCCCTCCTATATCTTCACCACTACAACCCAAATTGATTGCATTGATATTAGCTAATAGTTGGGTAGGCTGATTAAGCGACTGGTTGACAAAAGCCGAAATACAACCATTTTGATCTTGAACATATATGTCGTACGAATTTGCCGATAAGTTACTTACCGAATAAGGATTTTGATTATTACTATTAAACAAAGAAGAAACAAAATAAGAATAATTTCCTACTCCACCTTGTGCGCTAATAGTAAGCTCCCCATCAGAGCCATTAAAACAACTAATAGGGTTTGATTCAACTACATTTACAATTTGTAATTGACTTGGTTCTGTTATTGTCAAATTCTGGGAAGATGATAAACAATTGTTTTGATCAGAAACTACAATGGAGTAATTTCCAGGAGATAAATTCTGAACTTGGCCATTTAATGGAACAAATGCGCCACTTGAGTTTAACTCATAAAGGTAGTTGCCTGTTCCTCCTTGAGCATTTATATTAATAATTGCATCGTTAGATTGGAAACAACTGACATTAAAACCTAAATAATCTGAAATTACCGAAGCATTAAAGCTAACAGCTTGAGGCTGGGCCAGATTATAGGATACAGTATTAGTGCAATTATTTTGATCCTGAACTACGATATTATAATTTGTAGACGAAAGAGCTGAGAAGACGCCAGAGTTCTGAAAGTTTAGACCGTTATCGATAGAATAAACATAATTAGGCGTTCCACCATTAGCTTGAATAGTTATTTGACCATCGCTAAGACCGTTACAACTTATCGGTAAAGTGTTAATTACAGGATCAATATCAAGAGCTAAAGGTTGTGATATATTATGAATAAAATCAGCTGACTGACATCCATTTTCATCTTGAGCAATTATAGTGTATGCTCCTGCAGATAGTAAATTTATAGCGTTTGAAGAATAAGGAAATGTAAATCCGCCGTCTATACTATATATATAATTGGAAGATCCGCCAGAAGCATCAATTTCAATACTTGCATCGAATGCATTAAAACAACTAACTTGATTACCATTATAATTGGAAGTAGTTGTTACACTGTTAATTACTACTATTGTTGGCTCGTTTACCGGAAAGTTAGTGGATAGTTCACAGTTGTTTATATCCGTTATTGAAACACCAGCATTACCAGCGCATACCCCTTGAACAATATTATTATTTCCATTATCAAAACTATTAACCGAATAAATATAAGGAGCTGTTCCGCCGTTTGCAGTTATAGTAAGCTCAGCATCACAAGCATTAAAACAACTTATGTCAAAACTATTATAATCGGATGTAACTTGTACATTAGCAATAGAAATTGGTTCAGGTTCTTCAATCTCATAAGAAACAGGAGCTGATTCACATCCTATGCCGTCGATTGCAACTATATCGTAGGTGTCGGCTGATAAATTAGAAATTACATTTGAAGCTGAAACACTAGTTGTTCCGGTAAGTAAATCGGTGTATTCAAAAGTGTAGGATGTTGGGTCTCCACCAAATGGAGTTAACGTTATTTCTCCATCACTTGCAGCGGCACAAGAAATATCCTGGCCATTATAATCAGAAGTAATTAGTCCACTAAAAGTTACATCTCCAGGAGAATTAATGGTCACTTCATATTGCTCATATACATATTGAGGAGCTAATGCTGCGTCTCTTGCCCATACATTATAATCTCCTGCAGGTAAATTAGCATAATTAAGATCAGAAGTCCACGGACCTGCTAAGCCGTTTATGGAAAACTCCACTCCTACAGGAGCGTCTATATTTGGGGTAATATCTAACTGGCCGTCTGCTAATCCATTACAACCCTCATCTGTTACGCTAATGTTGTCTATGTAACCTGTTACAACCAAAGTATAATCTTCTGTTTCCCCTCTAGGATAGGTGCCTGTAGAACCCGAATTAGGCAATCCCCAAATAAAAGTAGATGTACCAACTCTTCTATATACAATTCGCATTCTTAATTCTCCAGTTACGGCGTCCAAAGGAATAACAAAACTTGTATTAAAAACAGGTTCATCTACTTGAACATAACCATCTACATCATTAGAAACATAAACTTGTTCCCCAACATCAGTAAAATCTCCGTCATCGTTAAAATCAACAAAAACTTTTATGGCTCTATTAGGATTACCAGAGTTTGAAAAGTTGCTGGAGCAAAATCCACCAACTACCTGAAGATAGTACGTTTGACTTTTCACCACTCCAGTAGAAAACTGATTGTTGGTAAGATTTCCATCTAAATTGGAGCTATTTCCTACAGTAAAATCACTGTATCCAGTACAGGTAGAGTTTAAAAGTCCGTTGATAGACGGATTGTTAATGTCTTCATCACTGTAAGGCAAAGAACCGAAATTAACTCTTGCTATAACTTCTGAGTTTGGAGCGTTATATGAGGAGGCAGAAGAAGAACCATACGATTGAGCTAAAGCATCCAAGCTTAAGACAATTAGAAAAAGGAATATTGGCGTTATTCTGAACATTTGTTAGGTAAGGTTAATCAACAAAGATAGTAATAAATAGCAAGTTTTCAAATTATTCTTAGATAGGGAAACAAAAAATGAGGGGTAAATAATCTAAAAATTCTGAATACCAATCGATTATAGTGAAAAACAAAAAAATAGACCTGTTAATAAAACAGGTCTATTTTGAGGTCTCGAGCGGATTCGAACCGCTGTAGATGGTGTTGCAGACCACTGCCTAGCCACTCGGCCACGAGACCATTTAAAAGGATGGCGAATTTAATACTTTTTTAATTAGTTATACAACTTTTTTATAAATCTCTTTAATCGTAACCCTCTCTACATCACCATTAATAGGAGGGTTTAATTTAGATATACTTACCGATAAATAATCTATCTGAGTATGATTTTTTGTTAAACGATTAATAATTCTGTATGCTACCGTTTCTAATAATTTAGAAGGAATAGCCATCTCTTGTTTTACAACCTTATTTACTTCAACATAATCTATTGTTTTGGATAAATCGTCCGAAATAGCGCTCAAACTTAAATCCGTTTCAATATCAATATTTACAATATAATCGGAGCCGATAAGAGTCTCTTGCTCTAAGCATCCGTGGTAACTGTAAAGCCTTATGTCTTGTACCGAAATTAATCCCATTTAACTGTTTCTTTCTATTGCTAACTTAATTCTATTAATCACTTCTTTTTTGCCTAAAATTGAGCAAATATGATACATAGAAGGGCCCATTCCTAAACCTGTTATAGAAAGTCTGAAGGTTGGCAAAACAGCACCAAACCCTAATTCTTTTTCTTGTAAAAAAGCCTTAAAGCTTGCCTCTATAGTGTCAGGGTCGAAACTAGTAGTAGAGTTAAGCACCTCTATTAACTGATTTAAAATTTCAGGGGTTGTTTCTTTCCATTTCTTACGAAGTGTCTTTTCGTCATATTGAGTAGGAGCTTCAAAAAAGAACTTACTTTCGTTATAAATATCTTTTACAAAAGTCGCCCTTTCTTTCATTAACTGACAAATAACACTTAAGTCTTCATTATTTGGATTTTGATCAAATAAAGGAGAAACCAAATCACTTAATTCTTTTCCGTCTTTCGCCCTCAGATATTGTTGGTTAAACCATTTTGTTTTATCAAAATCAAATTTTGCTCCAGCTTTACCAACTCTATCAAGACTAAAGGACTCAATAAGTTCATCCATTGAAAAAATCTCTTGAGTAGTTCCCGGGTTCCAACCTAAAAAAGCCAACATATTTGTAAATGCTTCTTTAAAGTATCCCTCTTCTCTGTATCCCATAGAAACTTCATTTGTTTCGGGGTTTTTCCATTCTATAGGAAAAACAGGAAAACCCAAACGATCCCCATCTCTTTTACTTAACTTACCATTTCCATCTGGCTTAAGAATTAATGGTAAATGGGCAAATTCTGGCGCTTGCCAATCGAAAAAGCGATACAGCAAAACATGAAGCGGGGCCGAGGGTAACCACTCTTCTCCTCTAATAACATGAGATATTTTCATTAGATAGTCGTCCACTACATTAGCTAAGTGGTAGGTTGGCATGCCGTCCGATTTAAAAATAACTTTATCGTCTAAATTATTGGTATTAACTACCACCCATCCTCTAATTATATCTTGAAACTTTACCTCCTCGTTCCTTGGCATTTTTACACGAACGACATAAGGTTCGTTATTGTCCAATCTTGCCTTAACCTCATCTTGAGATAAGGACAAGGAATTTTGCATAGATGTTCTGGTGATAGCGTTATATTGAGGCGATGGTACTCCCGCTTGTTTCATTCTTTCACGCATTTGCTCTAACTCTTGAGTAGTGTCAAAAGCAATATATGCGTTTCCACTCTGCAAGAGCTTATCTGCATACTCTTTATATATATGCTTTCTGTCGGACTGTCGGTATGGACCATCATCGCCAGATTTACCAACTCCTTGATCAACAATAATTTTACACCAGTCTAGAGCATCTATAATATATTGCTCTGCTCCTGGCACATATCTATTTTGATCGGTATCTTCGATTCGAAGAATAAAGTCTCCACCATGTTTTTTAGCAAATAAATAATTATATAGTGCCGTACGAACGCCCCCCATATGCAAAGGCCCTGTTGGGCTTGGAGCAAAACGAACTCTTACCTTGTTCATAAATGTCTAATTTAGTGGAGCCAAAGATACATTTTAATCAAATATGACAAAGCGTTCAGTTAGAACTAAAATCATACCTTTGTAATGTGAAAGAGAGAAATTCATTAATTGACAAATTAGAAGAATTTATTAATAAATATTATCGAAATTTATTAATAAAAGGGCTGCTTTTTTTTAGTGCTAGCTTCACTATATTTTTTATCTTCTTTTCTTTTCTAGAGTTTTTAATACGTTTTGAAAGCCCATTTAGAAGCATCCTTTTTTGGCTTTTTATAGTTATAAATAGTATTGTTTTCTACAAATGGATTATTATACCGTTGTTAGGCTTTTATAGAATAGGAAAATCATTGAGCCATAAAGAAGCGGCAAGAGTTATTGGGCTTTATTTTAGCGACGTGCAAGATAAGCTCCTAAATATTTTGCAGCTTCGGGAAATTAGCCAAAGTCAAAACGAGCTTATCGAAGCCAGCATAGAGCAAAAATCGGAAGAATTAAAAAGCTTGCGATTTTCTAACGCAGTCGATTACAAGCAAAACTTTAAGTACATAAAATATGCAGCAATCCCAATCCTAATAATTGCAAGCTTACTTATAAGTGGAAACAAGGAGGTATTGGTCGATAGTTCGGAACGAATATTGTCTTTTAACACAGAGTTTGTTGAAGAAGCTCCTTTTCAATTCGAAATTCAAAATAAATCATTAAAAGTTATTGAAGGAGAAAACCTAAATTTAGAAGTTGTTCTTAAAGGCCAAGAAATTCCTAATGAAGTAGAAATTGAATACGACAATGGTAAATCGTATTTTATGAGTTCTAAACGAAAAGGAAGTTTTGAGTTCGAATTAAAAAACTTACAAAAATCATTTAACTTCAGGTTAAAAGCTAGTACATTTTACTCCGATATGTTCTTGCTTGAAGTATTGCCAAAACCCAATATTATCGAATTCGTTACTCTAATTTCTCCCCCAAAATACCTAAATAAAGAAAAAGAAAAATTTCAAAATAAAGGAAATTTATTTATTGCTGAAGGAAGTGTTGTAAGCTGGGAGCTGAAAACAAAAAATACTACTAAACTATCCATATGCTTTCAAAACGATAAGCCAATTGATGTAAAACAAATCAATGAAAATACTTTTTCAATAAAGAAAAAGATTAGCGACTCTCAAGAATATAAAATTATAGCAAATAATCCATTTGCAAATGGAGATAGCCTAGTTTATAATATAAATGTTGTAAAAGATAAATTTCCCTATATTCAAATAGAAGAATATAGAGATAGTGCCAATAGTAATATTAGATTTATAAGCGGGCAAATAAGCGACGATTATGGACTAAAAAAACTTAGCTTTAATTTCCGTTCGTTCGAGCAAGAAAGCCAATGGGATTCAAGGCAATTAGCAATAGATTATAACCTAAGCTCACAAATGTTTTCTTATCTGATCAATTTTGACTCTTTAAGAGTTAAACCTGGTGAAGGTGTAGAGTATTATTTCGAAGTATGGGATAACGATCAGATAAATGGATCAAAATCTTCTAGGTCAACTAAAAAACAATATTTAGCTCCTACTAAAGAAGATCAGGAACAAGAAATTAATTCTCAAAATGAAAGTCTCAAACAAAAAATGGAGCAAAGTCAAAAACTGGCTGCCCAAATCCAAAAAGACTTAGAAGAATTAAAAAAACAACTACTTAAAGAAAAAGAAATAAGCTGGGAGCAAAAAAATAAAGCCAAAGAAATTGTAAAAAAACAAGAAGAGCTTAAAAAACAAATACAAGATATTAAGCAACAACAAGCACAATCGCAACAAAAAGACAATAGATTAAATAGCAAAAGTGAGGATCTTTTAAAAAAACAAAAACAAATTCAACAACTTTTCGAAAATATCATGGATCAAGAAATGAAAGACTTGATGGACGATTTAAATGAAAAAATGGATAATATTGATAAGGAAGAATTAAAAAACCTTATTGATGAAGTGCAACAAGACGATCAGGACGTAGAAAAAGAATTAGACCGAACATTAGAGCTTTTTAAGCAAATGGAGCTAGAACAAAAACTAGAAAAAAATGCTAACCAACTAGAAAAATTAGCCCAAAAACAAAAAGAATTAGCCCAAAAAACCTTAGATAAAAAACAAGACACAGCACAAATAAATAAAGAACAAAAAGAAATACAAAAAGAATTTGAAAATATTCAAAATGAATTAGACCAAGCTCAAAAATTAAATCAAGAACTCGAAAACAAAAGAGATATTCCTGACACTAAAAGCCTAGAGCAAAACATAAGTCAACAAATAAAAGAAAGCCTTGAAAAGCTTGAAAAAAACTTAAAAAAACAAGCGGCAAAATCTCAAGAAGAGGCAGCAAAGGAAATGCATGAAATGAGCCAGTCTATTCAAGAGTCTATGGCTCAAGAAGAAGCCGAAACAGTAGCTGAAGATATGGAAACGTTAAGACAAATTCTTGAAAATTTAATTAGCCTTTCTTTCGATCAAGAAGAGCTTATAGAAAATCTTTACGACGTTAAATTTAATAGCCCAATTTATACCCAATACCTAAGAGGCCAAAATAAATTAATAGACGATGCTCAAATTATCGAAGACAGCCTATTTGCACTTAGCAAAAGACAGCCACAAGTAGAGTCTGTTATTAATTCCGAAATAAATAACATGAACGCTAATATGGAAAAAGCCCTTTCGTTTATGGAAGAAAGAAAATCCTCTGAGGCTTCAGCCAAGCAGCAATTTGCAATGACATCTGCCAACAACCTAGCTCTATTGTTGTCTGAGGTGCTAGAACAAATGCAAAAACAAATGTCTAAAAGCAACCCTAACCCAAGCAACAAAATGTGCAACAAACCTAAGAGCTTAGGCGGGGAGTCCATGAAAAAAATGAAACAAATGCAAAAAGCATTAAAAGAACAAATGAAAAGCATGCTTCAAGGAAATAAAGGCCAAAAAGGGAAAAATAAAAAAGGAGGAAAGCAAAGCGAAAAAATTGCTAAAATGGCAGCTCAACAAGAGCAAATAAGAAATAGAATGAACGAAATTAGAAATGAACTTAGTGGAGACCAAGACAGTAAAAATAATATCGACAAAGTATTACAAGAAATGGAAAAAACACAAAGTGATATCATTAATAATAACATTACCCAAAGCACACTACTAAGGCAAGAACAAATAATAAATCGATTATTAGAAGCTGAAAAAGCGCAGTTAGAAAGAGACAAAGAAAAACAAAGAGAATCTAATGAATGGTTACAAAACCTTTCTCAAAAATTAAGCGACCCATATCAAGAATATATAAAACAAAAGAAAAATCAGCAAGAACTTTTGAGAACCATTCCTCCGACACTCACCCCTTTTTACAAAAACAAAGTCAATCAATACTTTAAAAATGACCAACAATAAGCTATACTTTCATAGCCAAACCGATTTTGTTTTGAAAAATGAAGACGCAATAAGGGATTGGATTATTTCTTCTATTAATGAAGAAAAAAAACAATTGCAAGAAGTTAATATTATCTTTTGCGACGACGATAGCCTTTTACAAAAAAACAAATCTTTTTTAAATCACGATACTCTAACAGACATTATAACATTCGATTACTCCCAGCTAAAAAATATTGCAGGCGATATATTTATTAGTGTAGAGAGAGTGATTGACAACAGCAAAGATTTTAACGTTACATTTGAACAAGAATTAAATAGAGTGATTATTCACGGCTTTTTACATTTATTAGGATATGATGACAAAACAGATGAGGAGCGAAAAATAATGCGAGATAAAGAAAACTATTATTTGCCAAAATTAATTACAAACAACTGATTATAAGATAGTTATGTTTACACAGGAATACGATATTATTGTAGTAGGGGCAGGCCATTCTGGCTGCGAAGCAGCAGCAGCAGCGGCAAACCTTGGCTCTAAGGTTTTATTGGTAACAATGAATATACAAACCATTGCCCAAATGTCATGCAATCCGGCAATGGGTGGAGTAGCAAAAGGACAAATAGTAAGAGAAATAGATGCGTTAGGAGGGTATTCTGGAATCATTACAGACAAAACAATGATTCAGTTTAGGATGCTTAACAGATCGAAAGGACCGGCAATGTGGAGCCCTAGAGCCCAAAGCGACAGAATGCGCTTTGCTGAACTATGGAGACTAATGTTAGAAAATACGCCAAATGTAGATTTTTGGCAGGATATGGTTACCGATTTAATAGTAAAAGACAATAAAGTAAGTGGGGTTATAACCTCAATGGGAATAGAGATAAAAGCAAAGTCGGTAATACTTACTAACGGAACATTTCTAAACGGACTAATTCACATTGGAGAAAAGCAATTTGGAGGAGGAAGAAGTGGGGAACGAGCAGCAACTGGACTAACAGAAACACTTGAAAGATTAGGTTTTGAAAGTGGGAGAATGAAAACAGGAACACCTCCTAGAGTTGACGGAAGGTCACTGGATTTTTCTAAAATGGAAGAACAAGCAGGAGATGAGAATCCAGGACAATTTTCTTACATGGACACCCCAAAACTTTTAAAACAAAGGAGTTGTCATATAACCTATACCAACCAAGAGGTGCACGACGTTTTAAAAACAGGCTTTGAACAATCTCCTATGTTTACTGGAAGAATACAAGGATTAGGACCTAGGTACTGCCCATCAATAGAAGATAAAATAGAACGATTTTCGGAACGAAATAGACACCAAATATTTGTAGAACCTGAAGGGTGGGACACTGTAGAAATGTATATTAATGGATTTTCTACTTCTTTACCAGAAAAAATACAACATCAGGCAATTAAATTAATCCCAGGATTTGAAAAAGCAAAAATATTTAGGCCAGGATATGCCATAGAGTACGACTATTTCCCTCCTACACAACTTAAATTAAGCTTAGAAACAAAGCTTGTTGAGAATCTATACTTTGCCGGACAAATTAACGGAACAACGGGCTATGAAGAAGCAGCGTGTCAGGGGTTAATGGCTGGAATAAATGCCCACAGAAAAAATAAAGAACTAGACGAATTTACTCTCAAAAGATCACAAGCATATATAGGCGTCTTAATTGACGACTTAGTAACTAAAGGAACGGACGAACCGTACAGAATGTTTACATCAAGAGCAGAATATAGAATACTATTAAGGCAAGACAATGCTGACCTAAGACTTACAGAGATTGGTCGAGAAATAGGACTAGTTAGAGACGATAGAATGCAAAAGTTAGATGCCAAGCAAAAAAACACAAAGAAGGCAATTACATTCTTTGAAAAGACAAACCTTGACCCTCAAGAAATAAATCCAATACTACAGCAAAACCAAAGCGCAACAATTAAACAGAAAACTAGAGCCGCTAAAATACTTAGTAGACCCCAAATTAAAATTGAAGATTTAAAAGACATCGAAAGTGTAAAAAATCTACAACAAGAAGTATCAAAAGAAGGGCTAGAACAAGCTGAAATTCAAATAAAATACAACGGTTACATTGAAAGAGAAAACGAAACGGTTAAGAAGATAAGCAAACTAGAAAACATCCGAATACCACAATCTTTTGACTATAAAAAAGTAGCAGCAATATCCTCTGAATCAAGGGAAAAATTAGCTAATATTCAGCCTACAACTATAGGCCAAGCAACAAGAATTAGTGGAGTCACTCCTTCAGATATAAATGTACTTTTAGTATTTATGGGAAGGTAATGTTCCACGTGAAACAATAAAGCAATGAAACAAATAAAAAGTTGCCCAAACTGCGATCAAAAAAATTTTACAACTCAAATAAAATGTACAGATCATACTGTATCTAAAGCCAGTTTTACATTGTCACAATGCACAAGTTGCGAATTAATTTTTACTAACCCAAGACCAGCAGAGAAAGAACTTGGGACATACTATAAATCGGAGGAATACATTTCTCACACCAACAATAAGAAAGGCTGGTTTAACAAACTATATCAGCTAGCCAGAAAAATAAATATAAAATCAAAACTAAACATTATAGGAAACCTAAAGGGAGAGCTATTAGAAATAGGATCTGGAACGGGTGACCTTTTAAATGCATGTAAAAAAGTAGGTTGGAGCGTTAAAGGAGTAGAACCAAATTTGACAGCTAGAAATAACGCCAAACAAAACTTCGGTTTAGATCTGTTTGAAACACTAGAACAAGCCAAAATAGAGGATAAAAGCCAAGACACTATAATGATGTGGCACGTGTTAGAACATGTGCCAAACCTAAAAGAAATAACACAGAAAATAAATAATCTTCTTAACGATTCAGGAAAACTAATAATAGCTGTTCCTAATCACGAAAGTTTAGACGCAAAATATTACAAACAACACTGGGCAGCATACGATGTTCCAAGACACCTTTTACATTTTAACAAAAAAAGCATGGCAAATACTTTAAAAAATGCTGGATTTGAAATTATAAATATTAAACCAATGACGCTAGACTCATTCTATGTGTCAATGCTAAGCGAAAAAATAAGAAGCGGGAATAAAAACCCAATAAAAGCAATAACTATTGGAATGACATCAAACATATACTCCTTTTTATTCAACAAAGAGTACTCAAGTCTAATTTATATCGCCAAGAAGCGATTATAAGCGTTTTAAGCACACTTAAAGCTTGAAAAGACAAATACCATTAAAAAAAAGAGTTGTTGCCTAACTGACGTCACCAGAAGCTAAGCTTTAACTTGCTGATTATCAGTGTATTAAATAATTTGCACGCTAGGACACCAAAAAGTTCTCCTATTGTCTTTTGTTATTTCACTACTAACCGCCAACTTGTCTTCAGTTAAAGATTTACCATAAATTAATAAGTTTAAGTCTGGAGCGTTTGAAGGGTTTTTAAAATCTCGTAATTGGGCTCCGCCGCCTTTGTATGACTTAAGCAGCATAAGTTTGGTCATTTTACAAATATTAAGAATGTCCTCAAAACTTAGATTATTCCATAATTTATGGGGATGAATTTTTGACACAAATAAGATCTCGGATTTTAAATAATTTCCAACTCCGCAAAAATAACGCTGGTCTAAAAGAACTTTACAAACTTCTTTTGAGGTTTTGAGAGTAGTTTTAAGAAATTTTGCATAAGCAATAAGATCAATCTCATAATTAAGAAAGTCTCCATTAAAAAATTCGTTATTAGGCAAAGAAGAATTACTGAGTAGTTTAATGTTTCCGAAACGCCTAGTGTCATGAAAATAAAAAAACAATCCAGAATCTGTGGTAAATCGCAAATGAGCGTGGACCTTCTTTTGAGTAGACCAATAACCGGTCATCCCTAAGTGATAGGAAAAGTAAAAAGAATTACTGAGCTTAATGAAAGTTGCCTTCCCTAGACAGAAAGAAGCGGTAAAATTAAAAGGTAAAAAGGATTGCAAAGAATCAACCAAGGAGCCGTATTTTATTTGATAAGGAATCGAAACACAATCGATGTTAGTAATGATATTACCATCTAAAACTTCATTTAGATAATCAGACATGATCTTAACCTCAGGACCTTCGGGCATTTAATAGAATTTACTTAATTTCTCTCTAGCTTTTTGAAGCTTAGGAGCTATAACAGCCCTACAGTAAGGCTGAGAAGGATTTAGTTTATAATATTCTTGGTGGTAGTCTTCAGCATGATAAAAAGCTTCAAACTTTTTTACTTCTGTTACAATTTTACCATCAAAATATTCTTTATTATAATAAGAAACTAAAGATTCGACTTTAGATTTTTCAAAGTCGTTTTGATATAAAACAATTGATCTATAATGCGACCCTACATCATACCCTTGTCGATTGAGAGTAGTTGGGTCGTGTACCAGAAAAAAGATTTCTAAAAGATTGTCTAAGCTAATTACAGTCGAATCATAATTAATTTGACAGACCTCAGCATGATTAGTGCGACCACTAACAACTTCTTTGTATGCAGGGTTTTTAATGTCACCTCCAGAAAAACCACTAACCACAGAATGAACCCCTTTAGCATCTTCAAACGCTGCCTCTATACACCAAAAACAACCTCCTCCCAAAACAATGGAATTAGTAAACTTAGAATCATTTTGAGCTACAGACATATTGGTTAAAATTAAAAATAAAACAACGTATTTCATAACTAAGATTTTAATAATAAACTTTAAACGAAATATATAATAACAAAGTATAAAATGTGACCTCGGAGGGACTCGAACCCCCAACCATCAGAGCCGAAATCTGACATTCTATCCAGTTGAACTACGAAGCCTAAACAGCAACAAAGATACGTTACAAAAAATATTAGTACAATAAAAGACAGTCAAATTTGTTATCTTTTTTGTTAGTATTTTGCAACTATGAAAAATAGCATTTTCTTAATCGTTACTTTCTTGTGTCTAAATGGGTTTAGTCAAGATATAGAAATTGGCCAATGGAGAGATTATCTTCCCTATAATTCTGGCCAATATGTAGAGAAAATGAATAGTAAAATATATATCGCTACACAAAACAGTCTCTTTTATTACCATCTGAATGACAACACTTTAAACAGATTGTCAAAAACAAACGGACTTTCAGATGTTAATATAAGCGTAATGAAAAAGTCGCTAAACGATGATTTAATTATTGTTGCTTATCAGAACGCAAGTATTGATATTATTTCACAAGATGGTATAGAAAATATATCGGATATAAAAAGAGCAAATATCATTGGCTTAAAATCGATTAACAATATTGCTTTCTATGGCCAAGAAGCATATTTATCATGCTCGTTTGGCATTGTTCAACTTGATTTAGAAAAAAATGAAGTCAAAAGCACTTATTTTTTAAATAAAAATCAAAACTTGTCTGTAAACGACTTAGTGTTTTATAACGATACTATTTTTGCTGCCACTGACTCAGGAATTTATAAAGGAGGAATTGAGAATAATTTGAACGATTACAGAATGTGGCACCCAATACCAAATGCACAAAAGATAACCGAAATAGAGCTAAGTCAAAATACAATTTACTACACACAATTATCCGACTCTATTTTTAGCTTGGTCAATGGACAAGGCTCCTTTATTGCAGAAGAGCAATACTTAAGGAAGATAAAAGTAATAGAAGAACAACTGTATGTTCTATCCAGAAGTAAACTCAAGAAACTTAACTCTACAGGCCTAGAACTCTTGTCCGAATCTTCCTTTCTATATAAAGCTAATGATGTAATTAAAGAGGAATCAAACTTCTGGATTGCGGACGGAGGAAGCGCACTAATTTTAGTAGATGAACTAAATAATTATCGCCAATTTAAACCTGAAGGGCCCGAATCTGACTTTGTTTTTTCATTAAGTGTTTCTGAAAACAACTTATTTGTATCTCCAGGAGGAATTTCGATTATTTGGAACAACAACAATACCTACAAAGGTTTTTATTGGTTCGACAGCTATTCTTGGAATAATTTAAATTATAACCAATTAGGAGAGACCGACATTAGAGACATTACTACCATTTTACAAGGGCCTAGTCAGTCTCTGTTTTTGGCTACTTGGAACGATGGGATTATCCAGTTAAAAAAAGAGCAAAACGGCTATGAATACGATAAAAGCCATAATTTCTTTACAACTAACGGCCAAATACAAAGCTTGAGCCCCGAGCCTAGCTCAAGCTCTTATGGAAGATTAAGGATTAAGGGATTGGTTTTTGACAATAATGGAGATTTATGGGCTACTAACTCTTTAGTTGAAAAAGGATTGACCAGGATGGACCCACAAGGACAATGGCAGTCTTACAAAATTAAAAGTTATAACACACTTAACGACCATCTTGGGGATCTTATAATTGACGATTACAATCAAAAATGGTTTTATGTTGCAAAAGGAGGAGGCTTGTTAGTTTATAATGACAATAGCACGCCTGAATTAGAAAACGACGATAACGACATTCACCTAACTACTACCGCTGGTCAAGGTGGTCTGCCCTCAAACTCCATCTATTCTTTAGCAAAAGACTTAGAAGGTCAAATTTGGATAGGTACAGATAAAGGGCTCGCTGTTTTTTACGATCCTCAAAATATTTTTAATGAGAATATTATAGATGCTCAACAAGTTTTAGTAGAAGTAGATGGCTACGTAGAGCCAATACTTAACAACGAATCTATTACTGCAATCGCAATTGATGGAGCTAATAGAAAATGGTTTGGAACTCAAAGCTCTGGATTATTTGTTTATAGTAGCGATGGCTCAGAACAATTGCAACATTTTACCGAAAATAATAGCCCACTTTTTTCAAACAGCATTAGCTCACTTGCTATAAATCAAGAAAATGGAGAAGTATTTGTTGGCACAAGTAAAGGACTTATCTCTTATCGAAGTGGAGCCATTGAAGGAGGCGATACTCATTCGGATGTTTTAGTTTATCCTAATCCGGTAAGAGAAAATTATGATGGGCCAATTGCCATAAAAGGCTTAGTAAAAGATGCGAATGTTAAAATCACTGACATTAACGGAAGCCTTGTTAGCGAACTCACTGCACTAGGTGGACAAGCAGTATGGGACGGTAAAAATGGGGATGGAATAAAAGCAAGTACTGGAGTATATTTAGTGTTTACAACCAATTCTAACGGAACAGAAACAAATGTTGCTAAAATACTATTGATTAAATAAATGTATCATCAAACAAAAGGCATAGTAATTAGTAGCACAAAATATGGCGAAACCAGTATTATTTGTAAAGTTTACACCCAAGATTTTGGGCTACAAACATATATTATTAATGGGGTAAGAAAGAAAAAAGGCAAAAGCATATATTATCAGGCGCTAAGTCTTTTGGAGCTTACTGTGTACCACAAAGAAAAAAACAGCCTCCAAAGAATTAAAGAAGCAAAACCAATCTATCAATACCAAAGCCTTCCATACCAAGTCGAAAAAAGCAGTATTGCCTTTTTTGTAGCAGAAGTATTGCAAAAATGTTTAAAAGAAGAAGAAGAAAATATTCCATTATTTAATTTTATCTGGCAATCGCTAATAAGTCTAGACACACAAAAGATAGATAACCAATTTCACCTTCACTTTTTAATTCAGTTAAGCACTTATTTAGGTTTCTTTCCAAATACATTTGACCAAAATGGCCGTTTTTTTGACATGATAAACGGTACATTTGAAAACAAAAAACCAGAACACAAACACTATTTCGAAAACACAGAACCTTTATTAAAATTAATAAATGGAGAGTCGGTTGCAAAAAAAAACAAACGATTTATCCTTCAAAAATTAATTGAATATTATCGTTTACACATCGAAAACTTTTCTCAGCTTAAAACTTTAGATGTACTAGAAACTATTTTTAACTAATGAAATACTTTTTACTCCTTTTATTTCCTTTCAGTTTGTTTGCTCAAGACACTATACAAATACCAAATTTGTTGCCAGAAATTATTTTTCTAGAACAAAAAAAAGAGCAGGAAAGATTATACAATCCCCAACAAATTGTAGAAATAAATCAGAAAAAAATTAGCCAATTATTAGCGACAACAACTGCGGATGTACTTCAAAAGTCGGGCGAAGTAGTAATACAACAAAGCCAATCGGGAGGAGGAAGCCCGATAGTTCGAGGCTTTGAAGCTAATAGAGTTTTATTAGTAGTTGACGGGGTACGAATGAACAACGCTATTTTTAGATCTGGACATTTGCAAAACAGCATTAGCACAAGCCCTAATATGTTAGCGAAAATAGATGTTATCTTCGGACCTGCTTCGGTAAAATACGGAAGCGATGCTCTAGGTGGAGTAATACATATTCATAGTAAATCGCCAAGCTACAATCAAGAAAAAAAAACTAATTTTAGTCAAAAATACAGCAGCGCTAACCAAGGGGTTAGTCTTCACATCGATCATAGCTGGAGCAAAAAAAATTGGAGTTATTTGAGTGCTATTACTATAAATAAATTCGGAAATTTAAAAATGGGTGCCAACAGACTGCATGGCTATCAAGATTGGGGCAGGCAAACCCATATCACACAAGGAAAAACCCAACTTAAAACCGACTACAACCAAATTGACTGGATACAAAAATTTAGATACGACGGCACTAAAAACTGGAGTCACCTAATAAATCTACAATATTCGAGCACTACTAATTTAGATCGCTTCGATAAGCTAAACGATTTGTCTGGGGGAATCCCAAAGTTTGAACAATGGTATTATGGTCCACAAAAAAGATTGCTTTCTGCTGTCGCGTCTCAATACAACCAAAAACACTTGTTATTTGATGAGTTTAACAACCATGTATCTTTTCAAATTTTCCATGAAAGCAGGCATTCTAAAAAGTTTGGAGAAAACTTAAACGAACGTTTCGAAAAAGTTTTTGTTTTGTCAAACACTAGCGATTTTATTAAAAATATAGGCTACAATGTGCTAAACTACGGTGTCGATTTTCAAAACAATATAGTTAATTCTACAGCTAATCAGGCAACAGCAACAAGGTATGCCGACGGAGGTAGCCAAATGCAATTGTTTTCCGTCTATGGTCAATATAAAATGCCATACGGATTGTCGTCTAATTATGTTAGCGCCGGATTGAGATACAATTTCAGTGCTTTACAAGCCAACTTTATAGATACGGCAACATATTCTCTGCATTTTAGCAAAATAGACGTAAAGAACCAAGCAATTACTGCAAGCGTAGGATGGAAAGCAGCAATAAATAAAAAATTACAAATGGGTGCTTCTTTGAGCTCTGGTTTCAGAAGTCCTAATGTAGATGATGTCACAAAAGTATTTGAAAAATCGGGTCTTGTAACAGTTCCAAACAATAAATTAAAGCCAGAGTATAGCTACAACGCAGAGCTAAACCTGAGTGCTAAAATGAATAAAAATTGGGATTGGAATTTAAGCGCATATTATACCATTTTAGAAGATGCAATTATAAAACAAGCTTTTACTCTAAATAATCAGGATAGTATATGGTACGATGGGGAATATTTACCTATTGTAGCCAATCAAAATGAACAGCAGGCAAGAATATATGGTTTTTACGCCAAAACAAACATTAGCTTATCTCAAAATTGGAATTGGACAAATACAATAAATAAAACAATAGGAATAATTCAAGAAGCACAAAGTCCGCTAGACCATATCCCTCCTTTATTTGCTAAATCGGAATTACAATGGAAAAAAAATAAACATAGCATTAGTTTTTATAGCTTATTCAACGATTGGAAAAGAGTCGATGAGTATAGCAATAACGGAAGCGATAATTTAAACGAAGCAACCGAAGATGGCAACCCTAGGTGGTGGACATTAAACTTAAGTTATGTAGCAAAAATCAGCACGACAACAACTGTGCAGTTGGCTTTAGAAAATATATTAGACGTACATTATAAAACTTATTCGAGTGCAATAAGTAGCCCAGGAAGAAACGTTATAATTAGCCTTAATTCTTCTTTTTAGAACTTTCTAAAATAATCTCCAAAATCTGAAGGTCATTTCGTTTATTTTTGCCAGGATTGAATAAAAAAGCATCGCTAACAAAAACAACATTTCGAACGCTATCGACTACAAAATTAGTTATGGCAGGACCGCCCATAAAAGCATTCTCCATTTTCCAAAGACTTTTAACTCCTAAGCCTTTATCACTATAGCTTTTTTGGGCTAAATAAAGTGGCTCTAAAGACATGTAAGAGCCTTCTTGCTCTCCCAGCACATTCTGAGCCAAAACACTATCTCGGGCCTCTAATAAGCGCTCGGAATTTGGCCAATAAGATAAGGGTAACTGATACAACAGTAGAGCGGAAATAATCTCTTTGTCTTTAGGGCTGTACTCAAACCAACTAAAGTCATCGCTGTCTTTGACTAAACCATAATCTTTAGGAATAGAGAAATGATAGCCGAATTTATCGAAAACAGAGTTAAACTGAGAAGAAAAATACATCTTACTTCGAATTCTACTTTTTTCTACTTGCTGAATTTGGTGTAAAATAACAGGAGAGTATTCTTTTAAAACACCAATTAAATCTTTGCTATTTTTATAACTTATCTTAGCAAAATACTGGGCTTCAGAATATAAGTCTGATCCGGAAACAAACTTAGTAGAGTTCCCTTGCTCAATAAGTATAAGGTTGCGGTGGGTTTGAAACAAACGACTCATCGATTGGCTAGGAATTTGAACCAAATCTAAAGATGACTCTTGCCAAGAAATACCAACAATTGGTGCTTGCAAACTTTGCTTTAAAATTTGGCCCGCTTCCGAATCGAAAAGAGCATTGTCCATCACTACAACTACCTCATTTACAGCGCCTGTGTAGGTGGGTAAAACTGAAGGACTTGTATTGTCAAAAGAACAGGAAAAAAAACAAAAACTTAAAACAAATAATAGTATGTTTTTCATGTCTAAACTTTAGGAATTTTGATTAATAAACCAGGCTTCAAATCTTTAGCTGAAATATTGTTTAGCCTTTCTAAATCAGCACTGCTAATACCCTCAAATTGCTGGGCAATTTTCCATAAAGTATCCCCTTTTTTAATCGTGTAAGTAGTGGTTTCTTTTATTGAAACCTGACTTGGTTTTTGCTTTTTTGGTGCAGAGCTAGGGTCAATATAAACAACTAATTTCTGACCTATTTTTAAATTGGTAGAGCTAAGGTTATTCCATTTCTTTAACTGGGAAACGCTAGCATTGTATTTTGAAGCAATTTTGCCTAAAAACTCCCCCTTTCGAACTCTATGTATAATAGGCTCATCAATAAAAACATATTGTTTCTGTGAGCTAGAACTTAATGAATAAATACTGTCTTGATTAGAAACAAACAAAGACATTTTATCATAAGGAAGGCGAAGGGAGCTTTTTTTGTTTTTCGCAACAGAAATAACATCTCTTTTATAGATTGGGTTAAGTTCTCTAATTACTTCAATATCAAGATCGAGTATGTCTTCAAGAAAGCTAAATGAAATAGACTGATTAACACTAATCGTATCGGTATATGCTTGTGTGTAAGGATATTCAATAGGAAATATATTATGCTCCGAAGAATAGTTCATAATATAATTTACTGCAATAAACTTAGGCACATAGTTTTGAGTCTCTTTACGCAAAAAAGGACGCAAAGACCAAAAATCATATACATTATGTTTTGCCATTGCTCTAGAAACGTAACCAGGCCCTCCATTATAGGCTGCCAAAACAAGCTCCCAATCGTTAAACATTTTATATAAAAAAGTAAAATACTCACAAGCTGCAATGGTAGATTTTAAAGGGTCTGACCTGTCGTCGGTATACGAACTAACATTTAGATCGTATATTTTGCCAGTAGTGTACATAAATTGCCAAAGGCCTGTTGCGGCAGAGCGAGATCTTGCATGTGGTTTAAGGGCAGACTCTACAACTGCTAAATATTTGAACTCAAGAGGCAAGTCGTATTGATCTAAAATCTGTTCGAACAAAGGAAAATAATAGTTGGATTTGCCTAGCATAGTAGCGACGTGCTTTCTATACCTTTTAGAATAAATATCAATATGAGTTTTAACGTGCCTATTAAACACCAGCTGAAAAGGAGTATTTTGATTTAAGTACTCTATCCTTTCTTCTAAAATAGAGTCGGAAAAAACTGGTATTTCAGAAGCCTGATATTTATATGTATTTAGTGTAAGGGTATCCGATTCAATATCCTGAAAAGAAAATTGTTCAATAGCCCATAAAGAATCTTGCTTCCATAATTCAGAGTTGGGCTCAAGCCTAATTTTTTGAACCTCTACGTTTGTAGAGTCTGTGCTATTTGCAAGCAAACTAAGTCCATTTAAAGCTACTAATAAAAAACAAAAAATATTAGAGTTCATCCATTACATATTTTGAAAAATTCAATAACTGACTGTCCTTAAATTGAGGAGCCATAAACTGAATTCCAAAAGATAACCCGTTTGAATGTTTGCCTTTTGGCAAGGAAATAGCAGGAAAGCCTCCAATATTTGCATGAACAGTAAAAATGTCTTCAAGATAAGCTACAGTAGGGTCGTCAGATTGTTTGCCTAATTTAAAGGCTGTATGAGGAGTAGTAGGAGACATTATAAAATCATAATTATCAAAAACCTGGTCAGTTCTTTTTTTAATTAGTTGCCTTACTTTTTGGGCTTTAGTATAGTAAGCGTCGTAATATCCGGCACTTAAAACAAAGGTGCCAAGCATTATTCTTCTCTTTACTTCAAGTCCAAAACCTTGAGATCGAGATTGTTTGTAAGTGCTCGGAATGTCATTAGCTTCTTTACTTCGATAGCCAAAATGTATTCCGTCATACCTAGAAAGATTAGAAGAAGCTTCTGCAGTTGTTAGTATGTAGTAAGTAGGCACCATGTAATTTATTAATGGGAACTCTACAGCTTTGAGTTCATGGCCTAATTCTTTAAGCTTTTCTATACTTTGAAGCATTTGCTCCTTTACTTCTTTGTCAATGCTCGGATTGTCTAAGCAGTCTTTAAGATATGCTATTTTTAATTTTTTGATTGGTTGATTTAGTTCTGCACTGAAGTTAGGAACATCTAAGGAAGAAACTGTAGAATCGTACTGATCGGAGCCAGCGATAACCTCCATAATAAGAGCAGTATCTTCTACATTATTACTAAAAGGGCCGATCTGGTCAAAAGAAGAAGCATAGGCTATAAGCCCCCACCTAGAAACTCTACCATAAGTAGGTTTAAAACCTAGAACACCACAAAAAGAAGCGGGCTGACGAATTGAGCCACCAGTATCTGAACCTAAAGTCGCTAAACAAAGGTTTGCGCTTACTGCTACTGCAGAACCTCCCGAAGAGCCCCCAGAAACATAATCTGTGTTTATAGGATTGGAAACAGGGCCATAGTAGGAGTTTTCATTGGCGCTTCCCATAGCAAATTCGTCGCAATTAAGTCGGCCAATAATAATGGCATCTTCTTGCAACAAACGCTCAACAACAGTGGCTGAAAATTGGCTTTCAAATCCCGATAAAATTTTAGAAGCGGCACTTAACTCATGGCCTTTAAAACAAATATTGTCTTTAATACCAATTACCATCCCTGCGAGTTTGCCTGCGCACTTATCTTTTATTTTTTGATCTATTTCTTTGGCTCGTGAAAGAGCATGATCATCAAAAGTTGCTACGAAAGCATTAAGATGAGAAAAAGCTTTTATTCTATCTAAATAAAAGTTTACTAGAGAGGTGCAGCTTAAAGATCCAGACTGCAAGTCGTCTTGGATAGATGCTAAAGAAGAATATTCTTGCATGAAAAGAACAATTTAGTCGTTGGATTCGTCTTTGTTATCGTCTTTACTAGCGTTTTTAAATTCCTTCATTCCTTTACCAACTCCTTTCATTAATTCTGGAATTTTTTTACCCCCAAATAAAATTAAAACGATTAAGACAATAAAAAAAATCTCTTGTCCTCCAAAGGAGAATAAAAATATAGTTGAAGCCATTATTATGTATAATTTAGTTACAACAAAAGTATGTAATTTTCTTTTAGTAAGCTTTGAAAAGCCAATCGGAAGGATTAAGTTTTTCGTTGCCTTTCCAAATTTGTAGTTCTGTGATGCTTTCTTTCGTCTTTTTATTGGTTATTACAACCCCTAAATTTTGTTTAAGCTCTACTGTTTCTCCACTTTTTACTAGTACGTCGCTCAGGTTGGAATAGACCGAAAAATAATCGCCATGATTTATAATTATAGCCTTACCAGCACCAGGGATACTTATAATCCGAGATACTTTACCTTCAAAAATTGCTCGAACAAAAGAAGCGTTTCCCGTAGAGAGCTTTATGCCGTTGTTAAAAGTCTCTATTCCTCTTAAAACGGGATGCTTTTGAATTCCGAAACCCTCTATTATAACTCCTCTTTCCACTGGCCAAGGAAGTTTGCCTTTGTTAGAAGTAAAATTATCTGCAATGAGTTGCTGATCTGGTGTAAGTTCATAATTTACGCTGCCCGAATTTTTAGACTTCTCTTTAGCAAGACGAATTTCTTCCTCTATAATCTTTCGAATTTGAGCGTTTAGGGCTCTCGCTTTCTTTTGTTTTTTATCTAAATCGTCTTTTAGTTTTCTTTGTTTGCGTTTTAAAGAGGAAACTAAATTATTTTGCTGCACTTTCTCGATAGCCAACACTTCTTGCTCTTGTATAGATAAGTTGAGGTTTTGGCTTTTTTGGGTTTTTTCTAATGCCAGTAAGGCCTTTTGAGTTTTGAATAAAAGCAACTCTTGTTTTAATTCTTGTTCGGCAAGAGTAATTTTTTCGACCTGAGCTTTTCTAAACTGGCTATATTCTTTCAAATAATTAAGTCTTTTAAATGCCTGATAAAAACTATTAGAAGAAAAAATAAAAGCCAAACGACTGTACTTACTGCGGTTATAATAAGCATAACTTATCATTTTAGAATATTCTGTCTTGAGCCTTTCTATTTCTAATCGATTGTTTTCAATATTTATTTGGGTACTATCTATTTGGGTTTTTAGCCCATCAATACGATCACTATAAATAGAAATCTCAATTTCTATTGTTGCAATAATTTGAGATCTGTTTTCTATTTTTCTCTGCAGAGTTCGAAGGGTATTTACCGATTGAACTTTTTCCTTTTCGGCAGCTTTTAAAAGCGTATTTGTTTGATTGATTTCTTTCTGTAACTGTTCTTTTTTTTGCTGTAAGTCTTCCTTACTCTGAGCAAAAACAGAAAGTTGAAGCCCTAATAAAAGTAAAAAAATGAAATTAAAGTACTGGCTCATATTGAGTAGGAATTATAAACTTTATTTTTTTCTTTTTATTCAAAACAACTTTAGAGTAATTATAGTTAAGTTTTATTTCGCTATTCTTATTTTTAAGCACTAGCCCTACTTTTTGAGCCAAATAGCCTTGATTAAACTTGGTAAAATTAGAATAAAATAACGAGATGCTACTATTTTTTTGCTTGCTTTGGCTCCATTCTACTCCAAAATATAAAGGGTTAATTTTGGCATTGCTATTATTGTTAGTCAGAAAGTAATGGGCACTATCGGAGCTAACTTCCCAATCGAATTGCTCTAAGTCAAGGTCTCCCAGAAGCCTATTTTGCAATTGCTTAAAGCTGAGGTCGATTCCGAATTGCTTTTTTAAACTAGAAATGTCGGACGATATATAAGTAGAATTTAATCTGTTTATCATTTTAAAACTATCAGGTGTGAGAAGAAGTCGGGCGGCTTCGATACCTAAAAAAGCAGAAGCAGAAATCCAAATAACACTATCTTTTTTCATGCGAATATTAGCGTTAAGTGGCATTGGCTTAGCATCAAAAAAAACAGTCCCGCTCATTTTTGCAGAAAACCAATCGTATTCTAGATCGTTTGCTTGGCATTTTTTAACTAAAAAAGCGCTCGACTTGTAGCCTAAACTAGCTTTGTTTAAACTAGCACAAGCGCTAAGCAAAAACAAGAAAGTAAATATAATTACCGTTCTATTCATACCATTTTTGGTCTCGTATTTTTCTTTCAAGCGATTCCGACTCGGAGCCTAACTCTTTAGCTTCAAGCCATTGTTTTAGAGCTTGGTCTGTTTGTCCTAAAAAGTACAATACATCGCCATAATGCTCTACTATGGTGGTGCTATTATTTCCTCCACTAGCTATTGCTTTTAGCAACCATTTGTGAGCGTTTTCATAATCTTTAAGCTGAAAAAATACCCAAGCATAAGTATCTTCATAAGAAGACACTCCTGGTTTTATTTCAACACATTTTTTCATCATCTCCAATGCTTTTTCTAACTTTTCCGACCTTAGAGAAAGGTAATAACTATAATTGTTTAGCACATACACATCTTGAGGATCAATTTGTAAAGCTTTTTCGTATGATTTATCCGACTCTTCATAGTTTTCTTGGCCATAGAAAGCATCGCCCAGGGCAGTAAAAAACTGGCCTTTAAGAGGCTCGTTGTTTACAATAAAAAATAAGCCGTCTTGTAGGTTTTGAATGCATTTATCGTAATTTTTAAGCTGCAAATTTGCAAGCCCAGAGAAATAATAAGCTGTGGTTTGGCTCGGAAAAAGTTCGAGACAACTATCGGCCAAATTTGCAACTTTTTGATAGTCTGAGAAGTCAAAATAGATAATCATTAACTGCTGCCAAATAGGGTATCTGCTAGGATCAAGATCCAATGCTTTTTCGAAATCGATTGCTGCCAATTCATTTTGATCGGATCGATAATAATAGTCTCCAGCAATCGTGTAAGGTTTTGGGTCCTTAGGGTGGGTTTGTTTCAAAACCTCAATAAGGGGAAAAGCATATTTTAAAACCGAGGTGTCTGAGCCAAGATCGTAGTAGGAAAGCAGCCTTCTCATTTTTGAGTCTATGCTTAGGCTTTTGCTTTTAAATGCTTTTTTTGTGGCTTGAAATGACTTTTGTAAATCTCCATCGTTGCGATAATTGTCGGACAAAATAAGAAGGGCGGCACCATTTTCGGGGTCAATTCTTAAAATCTTTTCTAGAGTTTTGGTTTCCTTTTGAGAGTTGCCTGTAAGGGTATAAAGTTGGGCTAGTTCGTTAAGAACGCTTAGGTTAGTGCTGTCTGTAGCTAGCCATTTATTTAGCTCTTGGATAGCTCCTTTTTTGTCGCCTATATCCAAATAAATATTTTTCTTTTGCTCCATAAGACCACGATTAAAGCCAATCTCTTTTTCTAGCATGTTATAGGCTTTTATTGCTTCTCTTGGCTGGCCAGACAAAAGGTGTAGTCGAGCAATTTCAAAATACCAATCTTGGTTATATTGATCTAATTGCAATAGTTTTTTGTAGCTACTAAGAGATTTAGAATAGAGTTGTTTTTCTTGCTGTACACTTGCGAGTAACTGCAAATACCAAACATTTTCGTTTTCTAGCTGACAAACGCTTTCTATAAAAAACAATGCTTGGTCAAGCTGTTCGGTTATAAAGTAGATATAGGCAACCTCATACATTATAGCACCATCTTTTCCGTTCATACTTAGGCACACCATAAACTGATCTAATGCACCATCAAGATCGCCAAGAGTTTTGAGTCGAAGTCCTTCGAAAAAATATTGTTGGTACTGTACCACATCAAATTCTTGGTTTTGACTAGCTTTTTCTAAAGAATAAAAAGGGTGGTTTTGAGCCTGTATAAAGGAGCTTACAAAAAAAGCAACTATAAGTAATTTTAGTGTTTTCATAATGTTATTTTGTTCCGGTAGAACCAAATCCGCCTTGTCCTCGTTCTGTTTCTGTTAAAATTTCTTGAACTTTCCAATCGGCTTGTTGGTACTGAGCGATAACGACTTGAGCAATTCGTTCTCCATCATGAACAACAAATTCTGTGTCGGAAAGGTTAACTAATAAAACGCCTACTTCGCCTCTGTAGTCGGCATCTATAGTTCCGGGACTATTGAGCACCGTTATTCCTTTTTTGTAAGCCAAACCACTTCTGGGCCTAACTTGCATTTCAAAACCTTTGGGAAGCTCTACAAACAAGCCGGTTTTTATTAAGGCTCTTTGCATGGGTGCTAAAACTACTGGGCTATCTATATTAGCTCGAATGTCCATACCTGCAGAGTGAGAAGTTTCGTATTGAGGAAGATCGTGTTTAGAACGATTGATAACGGAAATAGCCTGCATAGATTGTACAATTAAAATTTAAAAATTGGTGTTTTTTGCTTTTCTAAAAATAAGGAAACGCTAATAAAAATAAGAATATAAACAGTATTTAACAACATTCCCATATCAAAATAAAGGCTAAACAAATATAAGCCAAGTGATAAAATTAAATAAAAACTAATTTTAAAAATCGGATAAGGAATTGGGTAATGCTTTTGGCATAAAAAATAGGAGAGCACAACCATTGAAAAATAGCAAATTAAAGTTGTCCAAGCCGCCCCCTCAAAACCCATATAAGGTACCAACAAAAGGTTAAGGCCTACGGTTAAAAAGGCTCCGAAAATAGACATATAAGCGCCGTATTTTGTTTGTTGAGATAGCTTATACCAAATTGATAAATTGTAATAAATTCCTAAAAATAAATTTGCAAACAGCAAAAGAGCTACTACAAGTTTTGCGCTTGGGTCTTGAAATTCGGGACCTATAAAGTTTTTAATAGTGTCGAAGTATAACATGCATGCCAAAAATATAGTGGAAGTAACAATTGTAAAATATTTTAGCAC
Source organism: Cryomorphaceae bacterium (assembly GCA_042091225.1). Taxonomy (GTDB): domain Bacteria; phylum Bacteroidota; class Bacteroidia; order Flavobacteriales; family UBA7312; genus JABAYQ01. Next base: position 27,084 of record JBELHW010000007.1, read on the forward strand.
TACAGCATAGAGTTGCTTGGCGTCTTTTTGTTTTGCTTGAGCAAAGAAAAAAGGTTCGGCTGCAAAACGAAAGGCCTGAATAAAAAGAGTCATAATAATAGACAGTTTATAAAGGGCGCTATAAATACCAATTTGAGAAATTGCTACATCAGATGGCAATAGGTATTGTAATATTATTCTATCTAGGGTTTCGTTTGCTATTCCCGCTAGTCCGGCAATAAGCAGAGGAGATCCGTAAACCAACATTTTTTTCCATAGCTCTTTGTCAAAATTGTTGAAATGGCCAAGCATTTGAGGCAGCAACAAAAGGAAACTTAGTGCACTAGCTACTAAATTGGCAATAAAAATATAGCCAATACCAAAATTGGGATTATATATTTTTTCTACTAAAGAAGCCGAATCAAGCTGGTTCTCTATAGCATAATCGCAATAAACTATAAAAAACAAATTGAGCCCAATATTTACAAAGATATTTAGCAAGCGGATTGTAGCAAATCGGAGGGCTTTATTTTGTTGCCTTAGCTTGGCAAAAGAAATGGATGTAACCGCATCTAGCCCAACAATAAGAGCAAAATATTGAATGTATTGAGGCCGACTTCCAAAGCCGATAGCACTGGCAATATCTTGGCTAAAAACCCAACAAACAAACACAAACAAAACAGCGCTAACACTTAGAGAAATTAGTCCAGTGCTAAACACTTTGTTTTTATTGCTTTCTAGCTCGGAAAAACGAAAAAAGGCAGTTTCCATTCCGTAGGTCAGAATCACGATAAGAAAGGCAACATAAGCATACAAAATAGTAACTTCTCCGTATTCTACAGTACTAAAATACCTCGTATATAACGGAACTAACATAAAGTTGAGCATGCGACCAAAAATACTACTCAATCCGTAAACTGCTGTTTGGCTTAATAATTTTTTGAGTGGATTCAAATTATATACTAAAAGTTAGGTTTTCTTTTTTGCAAAAAGGCAGTTGTTCCTTCTTTAAAATCGGCAGTATCGAAACATTTTCCGAAAGATTCTATTTCGGTTTCGTAACCACTATCGTTAAAACCAGCATTTACAGATTTTATTGCCATTGAAATAGCAGAGGGCGAATTTCTACAAATTTTAGCCGCTAATTTATTGCCATTTTCCATCAGGCTTTCTAAAGGATAAACCGAATTAACTAAGCCACATTGCAGGGCAGAATCACCATCGATCATTTGAGCACTTGTTATCATCTCCATTGCCTTGCCCTTTCCTACCAACTGTGGCAATCGCTGGGTGCCTCCATAGCCAGGGATAAGCCCTAATGAAACCTCAGGAAGGCCAAGCTTAGCACTGTGGCTAGCTATTCGGATGTGGCAAGACATGGCAAGCTCCAAACCTCCTCCGAGACAAAAGCCGTTAATGGCAGCAATAACAGGAGTTGAAAGCTGCTCTACAAGATTAAACAAAAGGTATTGACCGTCTTGAGCCAAGTCGCTACCCTCTTGGCTATTAAAGTTAGCAAACTCTTTAATATCTGCTCCAGCTACGAAAGACTTTGTTCCCTGACCACTCAAAATAATACAACGCACTTGCTCACTCTTGTCCGCCTTAATAAAAGCATCGTTTAACTCTTCTATAGTTGCCTTATTAAGGGCGTTTAGCTGCTTAGGGCGATTTATTAAAATAGTACAAATAAAATTTTCGGTGGTACTAATGATATTTTGGTAGTTCATAGTATTGATTTATATTATTGGACAAAGATAGTTTTTTACTAATACTCCAAAATAAACAAGAAAGACAAATGCGATTTTATATCTGAAATTAATTATTATAGTACAGGTGATGTTGATCTTCTTACTACTAACGTTGTTGAGCTTTCTAACATTGATCTTTTTAATAACCCATATGACCAAAATACATACTTTAACCTCTTGGCTATAAATAAAATTTTTGCTTGTGTTAGTGGGCGAATAGCTACATATTATAAATCTGAAGGATGCCCTAACCAACAATGGATGTTTCCAACAATAGATATGGCTCTTGCTTTGGAAGAAAGTTTGCCAACAATAAATCCTATTCTACATATTATGAACAAAGAAAAAATATATGTAGGCGATGAGTATTGGTTGATGAATGTAATTGAAAATGATATTTTTTACGGTTATTTTATTCAAATAGGTGGAACTGGGGCTAACGGTCCAATAAAAAGAGACTTCCAAAATAGCAGAAAAAAAGTTCGGCATATGTCTATTGTCCCGCTGTAGCATTGTGTACAAAGGACGAGTCATTTAGGCTAATCAGAAAAGCTATTAAGTCTTGTTTTTGGTCTTGGCTTAAATGGAATGGTTTTATAATGGTGTCTTGGTTAAAATGAGCATTAGCTCCTGAGCTATAATGATTTATAACTTGCTCTAAGTTTTGGAAAGAGCCATCGTGCATATAGGGTGCCGTAAAGCCAATGTTTCTTAATGTTGGTACTTTAAAAATGGCTTGGTCTTGTTTTAAATTAGTTAGTCTTGCTCTTCCCTTGTCCTTGTATTTTTTATAAAGTCCGTTATTAGTAAGCCTACTATCGCTAAAGTTAAAGCCAGAATGGCAAGAAGCACAATATAGCTCGTCAAAAAATAGTTTCATTCCTCTTTTTTGTGCAGGGCTTATTGCCGACTCATTTCCGTTTATATATTGGTCGTAATTTGAGTTTCCGCTAAGCAAAGTTCTTTGGTAACTAGCAAGAGAATATGCTATTACTTTTGGGTTAGGTAGGCTATTAAATGCTTTTCTCGCTAATGCCTTGTAGCTCGAATCTTGTTTCATGCGTTGGGCAATTAATAAAATATGAAAGTCAAACTCATTGTGCTCGTGAATAGGCACCTTAACCTGTGCTTCTAGACTTGGATTTAATCCGTCCAACATAAAATAAGGTTGGTATGCTACATTGGTAAGGGTTGGTGCATTTCTGTCTACCATTCTGCCTTTTATTCCTGTGCTTTTTTGTTTTCCATCGCTAAAAGCAAACTCTGGCATGTGGCAAGATGCACAAGATAAGGTGGAGTCTCGAGACATCATTTTGTCAAAAAATAATTTTTTTCCTAACTCTATTTTACTGTCAGAGAGTGAGTTGTCTTTAGGGATATAAACTTGTGGAAATCCCTTTGGTGTAAGCAAAGAATAGGGGTCTGAAGAGACCCCTATAACAACAATAAATAAGAGAATTATTAATCTCATTTACGCACAATAAATCGTTTGGATTGGTAATGATTGTCTCCAGTAAACTTTGCAATATAAGTTCCGCTATTTAACTCTGTTACCATAAAGTAATTTCCTTGGTAATTCAAGTTATCATCTTGGTAAACCAATCGTCCTGAAAGGTCATAGACTTGTAGACTATACTTCTGCTTATCAGCTAAACTATAGCTAAAAACTGGAGCATATGCCATGCTATAATCTATATGAATATAGGTGTTTTTTTGCTCAGGACGGACGGATGCTAATTGGCCTGTAACGAAAACGTTATTGCTGCTTAGGTTGTTCATGTAAGCACTATGAGATGGGGTGTTTCCGTGGTTTATCCCTATCTGATATAGATCTAGAGTTCCTACCCATCTGTCTAATATCACTTGTGTAGAAAGAACAATGTTTCCATTGTTAGCGCTAGCGTCATAATTTAACTCTACGTTTCGTAAGAGGTTGTCTCCGAATCCTCTAAATTCGAATGCATCATTAGGGATAGGATCACCATCGTCGCTTCCGTCTATCATTCCGTTTACATCGAAGAAGAAATAACCAGCAGGCCAACCCCAGTCCATTAAAGGAGCTTGAGGCCCTAGAGGATGAAAGGAGTCATAATTATTGCTATTTCCGTGGTTAGCATCGTAATCAACACCAACATCAAAACGCAATTTTTCAATGTTTTGGATGGAATAACTTCCTAAATCGTAATCGCTTACGTTGGCGCTAACCAAAAGGTATAAGTCGTCTAATGTGGTAATTTGACCTCCATCATGTACAATTTGTAAAGAAGAAAGGTAGTACCTTACTCTTTGGAATTGTATGGTTTTGCCATTTTGGTCGCTATAGTTTTGTCCGTATGCCAAAGGCTGATCGTTAAACGTATGGTTAAGCTCTAAGCTTATTTGATTCTGACTATGTGCAAAAAACGGACCAAGAATCAATAAGAAACTAATAAATAATGCTTTCATTTTATCTTAAAATTAGGTTTTTACGGAAAGTACCATCCTTATACTGTATAATACAAAGCTGGTTGTGGTTAGGTTTGTCAATCTTCTTGCCTTCTAGAGTATAATAAGCAACAATTGGTTTGGAGTTGTTGTTTTTCCAGGCGCTAATGTTAGTCAGATCGCTAGCAATTCCTCTCCAGCTTACAGTATCGACAAAATTATTATTTGTGGTTATTTCCATCTGAACAAATCCTTCCCCCGCTACATTGTTAGGGTAAAAATGGCAATTTAAATATTGCTGGCTTGCTGGCTCAAAAGAAGCGGTTCCGCTTATAATTCCTGGGGAGAAACAAGAGGGAAAACAAAATGAGAATTGCCATTGAGAAGGCATAGAGTCTTTAATAATTCTCCATTGAACATCGGTAGCTTGATCGGAATTATAATAGGTGTTTTGGTAAAAGTCTGGGACCGAGCTGGCAGCGCTAAATTCGATGTAGTAATCATCAATAGAATATTGAGCTGCACTAAAAAGAGAACAAAGGATTAGTGGTAAGAATAAATAATTTTTCATAATAGGATATATTTAATTTTCTCAAATGTAAACATTTAACTCAATACAATCAAATTGAAAATCAGGGCCTTACCTATTCAAGCCTTAAAAGAATTTGGGCTTCAAAAAAAATTAACTATTTAAAGCCTCTGCACCACCAACTATTTCTAAAATTTCGCTAGTAATAGCAGCTTGCCTTGCTTTATTGTATGTTAATTTTAATTCTTTTCTTAGCTCTCCTGCATTATCCGTTGCTTTATGCATTGCAGTCATTCTTGCGCCATGCTCTGAGGCGTGAGAGTCTAAAACAGCCTTAAATAGCTGAATTTTTAAGGACTTAGGAATAAGGTCTAAAACGATTTCTTGTTTTGAAGGCTCAAATATATAATCACCAATAGTGGCTGACTCATCGCTTGGTGTCTCTACCGGCAAGAAGTTTTCTGCCATAACAATTTGAGATGCCGCATTTTTAAATTGGTTGTATATGAGCACTACTTTGTCAAAATCTCCAGCAACATACTGATCCATAATAAACTGAGCAATTATAGAAGTATTTTCGAAACTAAGGTCGTTGAAAAGGGCATCGTGAGAAGAAAGTACTTTAAAGTCGTTTTTTGTAAAATATTCCGATGCTTTTTTTCCTATGGTCAAAAAACTAGCCGACTTGTAGAGCTTGCTCTGAGCTACTGCTTTCTTAATGATGTTAGAGTTAAAAGCACCGCACAATCCTCTATTAGAGGTAACCACCACAAATAAGGCGTTTTTTACTTCTCTTTCTTGAGCATATTCTCCTCCCTCAGAACCTTCTAATGTAGAGCTGAGGTTGATTAATAATTCTCTTAGCTTGTTAGCGTATGGTCGCATTTGAGTAATGGCGTCCTGCGCTCTTTTTAATTTAGCAGCAGACACCATCTTCATTGCACTAGTAATCTGCATGGTAGAACCAACAGAAGTAATTCGTGCGCGTATGTCTTTTAAATTTGCCATAATTAAGCGCTATATTTTTTAGAAAGATCTGCTGTAACCGCTTTTAAGGTATCCTTAATTTGGTCGGTTAACTTACCAGCACCTAATTGGTCCAATACATCTTGGTGTTTTTGGTGTAAGAACGCTATAAATTCGGTTTCAAACTCCTTAATTTTATTGGTAGGAACATCCATCAATAATCCGTTCGTTCCACAAAAAATAATCGCCGCTTGCTCTTCTACTCTCAAAGGAGAATACTGTCCTTGCTTTAATATTTCTACATTTCTTTGGCCTTTATCAATAACTGCTTTAGTAGCAGCATCAAGATCGGAGCCAAACTTAGCAAAGGCTTCTAATTCACGGAATTGTGCTTGGTCAAGCTTTAAAGTACCAGAAATTTTCTTCATGGACTTAATTTGTGCTGATCCTCCCACACGAGATACCGAAATACCTACGTTAATTGCTGGTCTAACTCCCGAGTTAAATAAATCTCCATCTAAGAAAATTTGTCCGTCGGTAATAGAAATTACATTAGTAGGGATATAAGCAGAAACATCACCCGCTTGTGTTTCAATAATTGGCAAAGCTGTTAGCGAACCTCCTCCCTTAACTTTATCTTTTAAAGATGCTGGAAGGTCATTCATTTGTGCAGCAATTGCATCGTCATTAATTACTTTAGCAGCTCGCTCTAACAAACGAGAGTGTAGATAAAATACGTCTCCAGGGTAAGCCTCTCTACCCGGTGGCCTTCTTAATAGAAGAGAAACCTCTCTATAGGCAACAGCTTGTTTTGATAAATCGTCAAATACAATAAGAGCCGGACGACCAGTATCTCTAAAATACTCTCCAATTGCAGCACCTGCTAATGGAGCGTAAAACTGCATAGGAGCTGGGTCAGATGCATTAGAAGCAACAATTACCGTATATGCTAATGCTCCGGCCTCGTCTAATGTTTTAGCAATGGATGCAACTGTTGATCCTTTCTGTCCAACGGCAACATAAATACAAAAAACTGGCTCCCCTTTATCGTAAAATTCTTTTTGATTTATAATTGTATCAATAGCAACTGCTGTTTTACCAGTCTGTCTATCGCCAATTATTAGCTCTCTTTGCCCTCTTCCTACCGGAATCATGGCGTCAATTGCCTTAATACCTGTTTGTAAAGGCTCGTTTACTGGCTGTCTGTAAATAACCCCTGGAGCTTTTCTTTCGATTGGCATTTCGAATGTTTCTCCGGCGATAGGTCCTTTTCCGTCGATAGGATTTCCTAAAGTATCAACTACACGGCCTAACATTCCTTCCCCTACGTTAATAGAGGCAATACGATTGGTTCTTTTTACAACATCGCCCTCTTTAATTCCTTTTGAAGGACCTAAAAGTACTGCTCCAACATTGTCTTCTTCTAAGTTTAGAACGATTGCTTGTAGCCCGTTTTCGAACTCTATCAACTCTCCTGACTGTACGTTTGTAAGTCCATAGATTCGTGCAATACCATCTCCTACTTGCAAGACTGTACCCACTTCTTGTAGTTCCGACTCGGATTTAAATCCTGCCAATTGTTGTCTTAAAATTGCTGATACTTCAGCTGGTTTTACTTCTGCCATAGCGTTTGTTGATTAAAAGTCCTTTATGTATAGGTTTTTATTAAATGATTGTTTTAAGTCGTTAATCTGACGCAATACGCTTGCGTCTAGTTGGCGATCACCAATGCGAACGATAGCTCCGCCAATTAAATTTTGATTCACTTTTTCTGTTAGCTCTACCTTCTCAATTCCTTGCTTTTTAATAAACTCTAACACCTGAGCTCTCAAAGAGTCGTCAAGCGGGTGTGCGCTAGTTATAATCGCTGTTTCTATTCCTAGGCTCCTTTTATAAACTAACATAAATTGTTGAGCTATCTCGACCAATAAAGCTTCTCTTTTTTTCTTAGTAATAAGACTTACAAAAGAGGAAGTTAAATCGGATAAGTTAGAAAATACATCAGAAAGAATAGCTAGTTTCTTATCGGTTTTAATAACTGGGCTTTTTAACAATAAGGCCAAGTCTTTAGAGCCAGAACAAACAGACAATATTGTTTCCATATCTGTTTTGCAAACCTCTAGCGTGTTTTGCTCTTTTGCCAATTCAAATAAAGATTTGGCGTATCTTAATGTTGCTCTAGTGTTAGCCATATTAATTTAAATCAGCATCTTTTAAGGCAGCCTCCACAAATTCTTTTTGCTTTTGCTTGTCGGCCAACTCGCTTTTTAATACTTTTTCTGCAATATCAATAGAAAGGTTCGCTACCTGATTTTTAAGTTCGGTAATAGCAGCTAGCTTTTCTGTTTGTATTTGTTCTCTAGCAGACTCTATAACTTTGTCTGCCTCTGTAGAAGCAGCCGATTTAGCGTCGCTAATAATACTTTCCTTCATTTCTCTTGCTTCTTTCAAAATGCTGTCCCTTTCAATCTTGGCCTCCTGTAATATTTTTTGATTATCAGCACTTAAAGTTTCCATCTCTTGCCTTGCGTTTTGAGCAGAGTCTAGAGCGTCCTTAATTCCTTGCTCTCTGTCTTCTATAGAACTAAGAATTGGTCCCCAAGCATATTTATTAAGCAAAAAGATAAGGGTAACAAACAATACTGTTTGCCATACAAACAGTCCCATTGAAAAGTCGTTAAATAATTCTTGCATTTAGTTGTGTTTTTGTGTTTTGTTTTAACTTTTTAACAAATCAAAACTGCAAGCAACCCTTGCAGTTTTGATTTAAGAGTTTTGGTTATGCGAATAAAGCCGCAAACCCAATACCTTCAATTAATGCAGCAGCAATAATCATTGCTGTCTGAATTTTAGCTGTCGCTTCAGGCTGTCTTGCAATTGCATCCATGGCAGAGCCACCGATTTTACCAATTCCTAGACCTGCTCCGATTACGATAAGCCCTTTTCCAATCATTGCAAAAGTTTCAGCATCCATAGTAGTTAAAAATTAAAGTTAATACTCAGTTAAAAAAAATTAGTGATGTTCTTCAACGGCCGAACCAAAATATAAGGCAGTTAACATCGTAAATATATAAGCTTGTAGAAACGCTACAAGTAGTTCTATTACTCCTAAAAATAAAGTTAATCCGAAAAATGCTCCATTGGCCAACCAATGCTGTGCTGCATAAATTAATCCGATTAAAGACATTAGCACCACGTGTCCGGCAGTTATGTTTGCGTACAAACGTATCATTAAAGAAAATGGTTTAATGATAGTTCCTAACAATTCGATAGGCAACAAGACCAGTTTCATTGGGACAGGAACTCCTGGCATCCAAAAAATGTGTCCCCAATAATTTTTGTTAGCAGTAAATTGTGTAATTAAATAGGTAATAAGTGCTAAAGAAAAGGTTACCACAATACTCCCAGTTACGTTTATACCTAAGGGCATCATCCCTGAAAGATTTAAAAACCATATGAAGAAAAAGACAGTTAGCAAATAACTCATGTACTTTTTGTAATGCTTTTCTCCGATATTAGGAATTGCGATGTCATCTCGTACAAACAAAACCAATGGCTCTAATATTCTGCCAAATCCGGTAGGAATTGGCCCTTTTTTATAAGACTTTGCTAATTTTGAAAAAGCAATTAACAAGAAAATAGACATTAGAATAATTACTAAGACATTTTTGGTAATCGAAAAATCTAATAATGCTGAATGGCTGTATAGCTTTTTGTTTCCTTTGTCGTCTTGCTTAAATTTTAACTGATCGTAAGTTGCGGAAAAAATTTTTCCATGAAAAATCAGGTATTTAGAATCTGTCGATTGGTATAAATAATCTTTTTGGCTATCTGCTAGTTTTTGGCTTCCTGTTATTGTGTCAAACGCATAAACCGAATCGTTAAGGCTTACAAATTTGAAATAGTTTTTTTTAAAACTAGAAGAGAAGTAAAATTTTAAGCCTTGGTCCCATACAATAACTGGTAGCGCCATTTTTACCCCATGATAAAGCTCAAAATAGTGTGCGTCTTTAAGGTGGTGCTTAATGGTTTTCTTAATCTCTTTTTTTACGTCTTTAGGATTGTCCCCTTTTGCCTCAGTATTTGCCATAGAAATTGACGAAAAACTAAAAAGAATTAGAAGAGTTGCTATGATGTTAAGTTTTGCCTTCATTGTATGCAAAAATACCTTGTTTATATAATTTGGTGCAAAACTAACAAATTCTATTAATTCTAATAATAAATATAGCTACTTTTTTAACACAAAATTGTTGGTATATCTTATGCCTTGTTTAAAGTCTTTATTAAGGCTCTAACCTCAACAACTAAAGACAAAGAATATGGGATAAAAAACACAAAAAACTCTAACCTGCTGGTAATATTGTCTAGCAAAAAAGTAGGTTGAAGTAAAAAATAGAAAAAGGCAAACTTAAACAGGCTAGTAAACAAAAAAATGAATCCTAAATTTTTGGCTTGTTTTTGGTTTAATAAAATAAGGGCAAAATAAACAATAGAGGTTATAATAAAATTGCCCAAATAAGAAAGCTGAAACATTTTAAACAAAACAGGATCAATCAGTTCTTTTATAAAAAAATAATGAAGGCCATAACAAAGCGCTAAAAGTAAGAGCAAAACAGCCTTAAAACGAATAAGTTTTTTAATCATCTTTATTTAGCCTGTTAAGTTGTTTTACAAGGGAAAGCAAAGACAACAGTAAGGCCAAAAGTATTGCAGCTATTGTAAACCAAGGTTTTTGAGTTTGGTATTTTTGATCAAGTTGTTTGCCAAAATAAGCTCCCAAATAAATGGTAATTCCCATTTGAGAAGCTAGCATGCTTAAAACAATAAAGCGATTAGGCTGTTTTTTCTTGTTTTTCTTTTTGGTCAATTTGATTGATGTCTTTTATTACCGCTCCCATGCTACAAGATCCGGTAAAGGAAGCGCCTGGCTCAATTGCTAATTTATTGGTAAGAATATCGCCATGTAGTTTAGCGGTAGATTTTAAAGTAAGTAGCTCCGAAACAGAAATAGAAGCTTTTAGCTCTCCCGAAATATCTGCATTATTACAAACTACATCTCCTTCAACAATTCCTGTTGTTCCTACTACTACTTTTCCTTTGGTATTGATAGATCCTTTTAATGATCCGTCAATTCGAATATCTCCATTAGAAGTAATTTCTCCCGAAATAACAGTTCCTACCCCTATGTGGTTTACTACTCCGTTGTTTTCATTTGGTCGAGCCATGGCGTTTGTTGTTTTGTTGTTAAACATCTTTAAATTCTTTAAGGCAAAGTTAATTATTTAAACTAATTTATTGTTTGCTTTGATAAAACTCTTTAAATTTTAACAAATATTTGTCCACTTCTTTTGATTGATAAAATAATGGAAAGTTAGACTGAGAAATAACGAAAGACTGGTAATTGTCTCCGAAAGGTCCTCTTGCGTCACCCGTCTGAAAAGCATTGTAATAAATCATTGCTTTTTTTGCATTTTCGAACTGCCTAACGGTAATCATATTGGTTTCTTTATCTAGCAATATGGAGCTAACATTTAATTTTTCTAAGCTGTAAAACTGGCTATGGTAATCGGAAAGCGTTGACTTAGCTATGTTTAAAGTTAGGTCAAATTCTTTAAAAAGTAAGATGAAATAGTGGGGGCTGTCGGGCTCGTAACTATAAATATCTTTATTTTGGCTATCCGAACCATCCTTGTCGGATAGTTCTGTTTGAAACTGGTCTAATATGTCTTGTGCCGAAACAGCAACCTCATGATTGGGGTGGTTCTCTATTACTTTTTGTAATAACAATATCATTTTATTTTTGCCTTGCACATGTCCGCTTGCCAAAGCATGTAACAAATCAAAGCGAGGGCTTAAAAGATTTCCTTTATGGTTTGTGTTGGCAGAGACACAGTCGCTAACCACCTGCTTATATTGACCTAAAAGGTACTTTTGGTAGGTGCTTTCGTATAAAACATCGATAGTCGGCTTTGATTGCTGTAATATTTCCAGATAGGACTTGTCGCTAATAATTTTTGCATAATCGCTTTGAGGGAAAAGCTCTAGCAATAGCTCCTTATATTTTGATGCTTCTTTTTTCTTCTCTAAACTTAAATTGAGTCGATACAAGAAGTACAATACCTTTACTTGATTATCGTTTTTAGGAAAACGTTGATTAAGCTCCTCAAAAGTTTGTAAAGACAGAGGAAGGTCTTCTAAATCTTCTTTATAAATAATTGCCGCACTGTAATAAGATTCTATTATTTTTTTATTGGAGGCCTTAATTTGTTCTACCGTTAGCGGTAATTGAGCAATATAAGACTCTCTATTGTTTGGGTCAAACTCCTCTTCTAATTCTTGGTCTGACTCTAAATCTTCTATTCCGAAGCTTTTTTTGTTAGACCTTCTCCAATTATCCTCTAGTTTTCTCTTTCCCCATTTGCGTCCGAACTCGGAGAAACCAAAACTTAAAGTGGTAGGGTTGTAAAAATACCAAACACCTCCTCTAGATTGTGATTGATTAAAACGGTTGTTTGTTCTGGAGTTTTGATTGCCGTTTAAAAAAGCGCTTTCATTTTTGTTCGATTGTGCTTGTTGCTTCTCTAACCTTTCCTGCTCTTTTAATTTAGCAATAAGGCCATCAATAAAGCTATTTCTTTGGCTTTCAGGCATGGCTGCTATTTTTTGTAGGCTATCCTCTCTTGAAACTATATCTAGGTTCTCAATTAAAAGACTTAATGTGGTTTGTCTTTTCTGAGCACTCTTATATTTGGGATTTTGACTGTCCATGTAAGCAACCGCCGTATCGTAATAAGATTGAGAGGGTCTGTAAAGCTTATCGTCATAAAAAATTTCTCCTAAAATAAGGCTAGAAAGGGCTTTTTGGGCGTCATTATCTATACTTTTGGCCACAGAAAGTTTATATAAATTAATGGCTTGCTTTTGTTGTTGTTGCCTAAACTTTAACTCTGCAAGACCAAAGTAAATAACATCAAGATATTCTTTGTTCTTTTTGTCTTTTATCATTTTGTTTAACTCCGACTCAATCTCCTGATTATTACCCTGAGCAACATCATAAGACCTTGCTAGATTAATTTTAGCGTTGAACTCAAAGTCGTAACTAGGCCCTTTCTTTACAACTGACTTAAAATAATTGCTAGATTGAGCGTAGTCTTCTAGTTCATAATAAATTTGAGCAAGGATGTAGGATAGTCTTACTTTTTCTTTTTTCTTTTCCGATTGCGACAGTGCTTGCTTAAGCTCTTCTATACAAGATCTGAGTTCTCCTTGTTGAAAATAATAATCTGCATAAACTAAGGAAAGGTCTTTGTTTAGCGACATTGGGAAGTCTTGATCGTTAATAAGTTGATCAATTACTATTTCTGCCGAAACATAATCTTTTTTCAATACATATGTTCTAGCTAAATTAATACTTGCTTGGTAGGCGGTTTTTAATCCTTCAAATTGTTTGGCTGTAAAACTATAGGCTTCAATCGCTTTTATAAAATCGAGCTTATACAAATAAGCGTTTCCTATTAGTAGATATGTTTCGTCTATTGACTTGTTATGCTCTGTGCCCTTTATTAAAATTGAGTGTTTCGCAATTGCAGAGGCTCCCTTTTTAATAGCGCGATCCATAGAAGACGAAATAGACTGAACTTCGTTTTGTGAGGGTAAAATAAAAATAGGTAATATTTGGTTAAAGTCTTCTTTTTTAGACTCTTCCAACTTCTTAACCCCAGCCTTAAAGCTTTCATTTCCGTTAAAATACCAATTATATTTTGTAGTCGTATGGTGGTAAGTTCGAGTAAAAAAAGTGCTTTTTCTAGTAGAGCATGAAGGCAGTGCTACAATAGAAAAAAGTGCTAAAACAATAAATAAATTAGAAATAGTATTTTTTAACATCTTAACGATAACTTTGTAGTTGCAAAATTATTTTATTTTATTAAACAAAAGTAAAAAGAGATTGACATAAAATTTTGGATATTTGCTAACTAAATATGACTGAGAAAGAAAAAAGAACTTTTTGGGAAAAATGGAAGGCGAAATATCGCCTAGTGATTCTCAACAGCGAAAATTTTGAAGAAAGATTATCGTTTAAGATTTCCAGAGTTGGAGTTTTTCTATTTGTTTTAAGCTCTATGCTAGTTTTAATAGGAGGTACTAGTGCTATTATTTCATTCACTCCAATTAGAGAATACATCCCTGGCTACACAAGTTCGGACATAAGGCAAAAGGTGTTGCAGCTAAACGAAATGTCCGATTCTTTGATTTTAGAACTCGATCAAAACAAAAAATACCTTGAAAATATTAAAAATATTATAAGAGGAAATCCTTTAGAAAAAAGTTTAGCAGACACCATAATTAACCAAGATTATAAGCAAAGTATCGTCTTTGAAAAAACTCAAGAAGACTCTCTTTTAAGGGCTCAAATCGAGAACGAAGAAAAGTTTAATATTTTTTCAAATAAAAGCAAGGAAAGCAAAGAAATATATAACGAATTGTTTTTTAAACCAATAGAAGGTATTGTTATTGCTGGTTTCGACCTTGAAAAAAACCATCTGGGTATAGATGTCGTTTCTAAAGAAAATGAGCTTGTAAAAGCCACCCTAGCTGGTGTAGTAATGTTTTCTAATTGGACGTCGGAAACAGGAAACATCATTGCTGTTGTCCATAAAAATAATCTCGTTTCTATTTACAAACATAATTCTGTACTATTAAAAAAAGAGGGAGAAACGGTGAAGGTAGGAGAGCCAATTGCAATAATAGGAAACTCGGGAAAATGGTCGAGCGGACCACACCTTCATTTCGAACTATGGTATAAGGGAGAGGCTATAAATCCACAACAATACATTCTTTTTTAAATGGGATTAGTTGCAAAATTAAGCTTGTGGTACTCCAAAAAGGTACATAATGAGAACGAAAAGTGGATTAAAAACCCAATCGATTATCAAGCAAGAGTACTTAAGGGACTTATTACAGAAGGCAAAAAAACACAATTCGGTATAGACCATAATTTTAAAAACATAAAAAACTATCAAGATTTTAAAAAGGCTGTTTCTATTTCGGATTATGAAGATTTAAAGCCATATATAAATAAGGTTCTAGAGGGAAAAGAAAATATTTTATGGCCAGGTAAACCACTCTATTTTTGTAAAACGTCAGGGACAACTTCTGGTGTAAAATACATTCCTATTTCTAAACAATCTATGCCTTATCACCTCAAGTGTGCTAAAGATGCAATTCTGAACTATATTTACGAAACAAAAAAAACAAGTTTTCTCGATGGAAAAAACATGTTTATACAAGGAAGCCCAGTTTTAGATTTTAGTAAAAAAATTCCTATTGGGAGGCTTTCCGGAATTGTTGCCCACCACTTGCCTTGGTATTTAAAATCGAACAACCTTCCTTCTTATCAAACTAACTGCATAGATGATTGGGAAGATAAAGTTGATAAAATAGTGGAAGAAACTATTGATAAAAATATGGGTATAATTAGCGGTATTCCTCCTTGGGTGCAGATGTATTTTGAAAAAATCTGTTCTATTCGTAAACAAAGCATTTCCCAAGTGTTTCCTAATTTTAGTCTTTTTATTTATGGTGGAGTAAATTTTGAACCTTATAAAAAACGCTTTTTTGACCTAATCGGCAAAGAAGTAGCAAGTATAGAAACCTATCCTGCATCAGAGGGTTTTATTGCCTATCAAAACAAACAAAACGACGAAGGTTTACTCTTGTGCTTAAATCACGGCATTTTTTACGAATTTATTGAAGCCCAAAGTTATTTTGACGAAAAGCCTACTAGGATTGACTTAAGCCAAGTAGAACTAGGCGTTAATTATGCAATCATACTAAACACAAACGCTGGTTTGTGGGGCTATAGCATAGGAGATACCGTAAAGTTTGTTTCAAAAAATCCTTATAAAATTGTTGTAAGTGGGCGAATAAAACACTTTACATCTGCTTTTGGCGAACACGTTATTGGTAAAGAGGTAGAAGAAGGATTAAAACAATCTTGCTTAGAATTAAAAATAGGAATAAACGAATTCCACGTCGCCCCACAAATCAATCCGAATAATGGCTTGCCCTTTCATGAGTGGCTAATAGAGTTTGATCAATTACCAAAAAACATGGACAAATTTGCTAGCTTGCTAGACCAAAATATGAGAAAACAAAACAGCTATTATAACGACTTAATTGAAGGCAATGTGTTGCGGCCGCTTTTAATTACTTCTATAAAAAAAGGCGGTTTTAATTCGTACATGAAGTCTGTTGGCAAGCTCGGGGGCCAAAATAAAGTTCCTAGGCTATCTAATGATAGAAAAATTGCCGACACATTAATTCAACACACATGACAAATAAGAAAAAAAGAATTGCAATATTAGGCTCAACAGGATCGATTGGCACACAAGCTTTAGACGTTATAAAAAGCCATCCTGACTTGTTTGAGGTTGAGGTTTTAACAGCAAACAGAAACAGTGATTTATTAATAGAACAATCTATCGCATTTAAGCCTAATTGTGTTGTTATAGTTGATCAATCAAAGTTTAAAGAAGTTCAAGCAGCCCTAGACCCACACCATATAAAAGTGTATGCTGGTAAGGACGCCTTAGCTCAGGTAGTTGAAATGGATAGCATTGATTTGGTGCTAGCTGCTCTTGTTGGTTATTCGGGGCTTAAGCCTACCATAAACGCAATTAAGAACAAAAAACAGATTGGCTTAGCAAACAAAGAGACTTTGGTGGTTGCTGGTTCTCTAATTACTAATCTCTGTAAACAATTCGGAGTAAATATTTTGCCGGTAGACTCTGAACATTCTGCAATATTCCAATGCTTGGTTGGAGAGTATCAAAACCCAATAGAAAAAATTTATCTGACTGCCTCAGGAGGGCCGTTTAGAGGTTGGGATAGAGAAAAATTGGCTAAGGTAACTAAAGAGCAGGCCCTTAAACACCCCAATTGGGAAATGGGTGCGAAAATTACTATAGATTCAGCTACCTTAATGAATAAAGGCTTGGAGGTTATTGAAGCAAAATGGTTGTTTGATTTAAAGCCAGAACAAATTGATGTAATTGTACACCCTCAGTCTATTGTTCACTCTATAGTCCAGTTTGAGGATGGCTCAATGAAAGCACAAATGGGCTTGCCTGACATGAAATTGCCAATACAATATGCGCTTGCTTACCCAAACAGAATAGCTAATAAATTTGAAAGATTTAATTTTATGGATTACCCCTCTCTGACGTTCGAAAAAGCAGACAGCAATACATTTAGAAACTTATCGTTAGCCTATTATTCTATGCAAAAAGGAGGAAATAGCGCTTGTATATTAAATGCTGCAAACGAAATAGTTGTAGACGCCTTTCTAAAAGACAAAATAGGTTTTTTACAAATGTCTGATGTGGTGGAAAATTGCTTAGAAAAAGCTACTTTTGTGCCCAATCCGAATTACGAAGATTTTGTTAGTTCTGACCAAGAAAGTCGTCAGATTACACAACAATTAATTAAATAAAAATGGAACTACCTGTTGTTATAATTAAAGGAGCTCAATTATTACTTAGCTTATCTATTTTGGTTGTCTTACATGAATTAGGGCATTTTATACCTGCTAAATTATTTAAAACTAAAGTAGAGAAGTTTTATTTGTTTTTTGACCCTTGGTTTTCGGTTGTAAAGAAAAAAATTGGCGATACCGAATACGGAATTGGTTGGCTTCCTTTGGGTGGTTATGTAAAAATTGCCGGAATGATAGACGAGTCTATGGACAAAGAGCAAATGGAAAAACCACCTCAACCGTGGGAGTTTCGTTCTAAGCCAGCTTGGCAAAGGCTAATTATTATGTTGGGAGGGGTTTCCGTAAATGTTATCTTGGCTTTTGTTATTTACTTTTTTGGCTTGTTTGCTTATGGTGATAAATATTTACCAGCTCAAAATGCAGAATCTGGCATCTATTGCGACTCCTTGGGTTTAGTTGCTGGTTTTCAGAATGGCGATATTTTATATTCTTTTGACGGACTTAAATTAGAAAAGTTTGCTCACGAAAACGGCGCCCTTCATAAAGAAGTGATAGAAAAATTAATCCTTAACGACGCCAATGTAGTTACTGTTAAAAGAGGGGCTAAAAAATTAGATATTTCAATCTCTGAAGAAGTCAAGCTGGCTATGTTAAATAAAAATCGACTATTTAGCCCAAACATCCCTTTTGTAATTGATGGTTTTTCCGATGGTTCCGTTTTAGAAAATTCAGGAGCTAAAAAAGGCGACAAAATTTTACGCATTAACAATAAGGATATGTTTTATGCGGGAGACGTAATAAAACACGTTCCTACTCTAATGGGAGACTCTATTAAAGTAGTTGTCGAAAGGCAAAACCAAGAGCTTGAGTTTAATCTGTTTTTAGAAAACGAAAGACTTGGAATTTTATTGACGCCTTTTTCTCAACAATTTGATTTAAAAGAAGAAAGGTACACGCTTTTATCTGCCTTTCCTGCGGCTATTTCAAAAACAAACTCTGAAATAGGAAATTACTTTAAGCAATTTAAGCTAATTAAAAAATCTCCTGATTCGGTAGGTGGTTTTATAAGCATTGGAGGCATCTTCCCTAACAAATGGAACTGGCAAAATTTTTGGGAAATCACCGCACTATTGTCTATTATGCTAGCGGTACTAAACCTGTTGCCAATACCTGCCCTAGATGGTGGACACGTAATGTTTTTACTTTATGAAGTAATAACAGGAAGAAAGCCACATGAAAAAGTAATGGAGGTTGCTCAAACTATTGGAATCATTATTTTAATGGGTCTGGTGCTTTATGCAAACGGAAACGATATATTTAAACTTTTATCTTAGCAATATAAACGAACTAAAATCTTAAACAAATGTCTCAAAATTTCGGAATTGAACAAACCCTAAAAGACTTAGGCTTAAAAGAAGTTAACAACGGAACCTCAACGGGTGCTACTAATTTTTCCAACGGAGAAATTATTGAAAGTTATTCGCCTGTAGACGGAAAATTAATAGGAAAAGTAAGGGCTTCTACTAGAGAAGATTACGAGAAGGTTATTGCTGTTGCTTCTGAAGCTTTTAAAACATTTAGAGACATTCCCGCACCTCAAAGAGGAGAAATTGTTCGTCAATTTGGTAACAAGCTTAGAGAGCTAAAAGAGCCTTTAGGAAAGTTAGTTTCTTACGAAATGGGTAAGTCTTTGCAAGAAGGATATGGAGAGGTACAAGAAATGATTGATATTTGCGACTTCGCAGTAGGTTTGTCTAGGCAACTAAATGGACAAACAATTCCTTCAGAGCGTCCCGGCCATGTTATGCGAGAACAATGGCACCCGATAGGTATTGTTGGTATTATTTCTGCTTTCAACTTTCCGGTGGCTGTTTGGGCCTGGAATACTGCTTTAGCTTGGATATGTGGAGACGTATGTGTGTGGAAAGGTTCTGAAAAAGCACCATTATGTGCTGTTGCCTGTCAAAACATAATTGCACAAATATTAAAAGAAAACAATTTACCAGAAGGAATTTCTTGTATAGTTAACGGTGATTACAAGGTTGGTGAAATGATGACTACCGACAACAGAATTCCTTTAGTGTCTGCTACAGGCTCAACAAGAATGGGTAGAATTGTAGGTGCAACTGTGGCGCAGAGATTCGGCAAATCCTTATTAGAACTAGGGGGAAACAACGCTATTATTATTACTCCTTCGGCCGATTTGAAGGTAGTGGTTCCTGGGGCCGTTTTTGGCGCGGTTGGAACCTGTGGTCAGCGATGTACCTCGACTAGAAGATTAATTATTCACGAATCGGTTTACGATAAAGTAAAAGATGCAATTGCAGGGGCTTATGGCCAGCTTACTATTGGAAACCCATTAGATGAAAAAAATCATATAGGACCTCTTATTGATCATGATGCTGTAAACACTTATTTAGATGCTATCGAAAAAGCCAAGTCTGAGGGTGGAAACGTTTTGGTTGACGGCGGTGTTTTGCAAGGAGAAGGGTATGAAAGTGGTTGTTATGTTAAACCTGCTATTATTGAGGCTGAAAATCATTATGAGATTGTCCAGCACGAAACATTTGCTCCTATTTTATACCTTATAAAATACTCTGGGCAAATAGAAAGTGCTATAGAAAAACAAAACGGAGTGGCTCAAGGATTGTCTTCGGCAATTATGACAAACGAACTAAAAGAGGCGGAAAAATTCTTGTCTTATGCTGGTTCTGACTGCGGAATAGCTAACGTTAATATAGGTACTTCAGGCGCTGAGATTGGCGGTGCTTTTGGTGGCGAAAAAGAAACTGGTGGCGGAAGAGAGTCTGGGTCTGACGCCTGGAAGGTTTACATGAGAAGACAAACCAACACTATTAATTACTCTGACCAACTTCCGTTAGCTCAAGGAATTAAATTTGATTTATAAACCTTTTTTCTTGTTATCTTTGTACCAAAGCAAGTGTATATGAAGTTATTTTGTGTTTTCTTTATTTTACTTCTCAGCCTCAGCATAAGCGCTCAAGACAAATGGGTAGCTCCGCCAGAGGCAAAAGAAATCGTAAACGTTTATTCTGAAAACGATATTGCTACTCAAAAAGGAGCTAAACTATATCAAAAGCTTTGCTGGACTTGTCATGGTAAAAGCGGCCAAGGAGACGGCCCTGCTGGTGGCGGTTTAAAACCTAAACCAAAAAACTTTTCTTTAGACGAAGTTCAAAACCAAACAGATGGAGAGTTATTCTGGAAATTGTCCAACGGCAAAGGCATGATGATTCCTTATAAACACTCCTTAACAAAAGATCAAAGGTGGCAACTTATAAACTTTATTCGATCGCTTAAAAAGTAGCCTATGAAACTGTTCTACTCTTTTTTAATCGCATCAATGAGCCTTAGCGCCTTGGCTCAAGAGTATGTGAACCCATTTAAAAACAAGCAGCTTATAAACGCTCAAACCACGGTTATTCCCGAAGGTTTTGATTTTACGATTATGCATAGGTTTGGTAAAATTGGGCTTAACGATGAGTTTTACAAGCAGTTTTTAGGCTTTGATCTTCCTGCTAACGTTAGATTTTCCTTGTCCTATAAATTATCAGACCGTTCTTACATAGGTGTAGGCAGAACTAAGGTTGGTAAAACAGTAGATATTGAAGGTAAATATGTTTTTTTAAAACAAACAGACAATAACAGCATGCCTATTTCTGTTGCTCTATACAACAACACAGGACTTAATACGGACGCATACAGAGGAGAAAGTCCGGTTGCTTTTTTCGGAGACAGCATTAGCCCATTTGAAAATAAATTTGTTCACCGCCTAAGCTACAACACCCAGTTGATTATTGCTAGAAAATTCAACGACAGAATATCGCTACAATTGTCACCAACGCTTGTATACAAAAACCTGGTGGAAGGGATGGAAGAATCGCACCATACATTCGTTTTGCCATTTAGTGGTAGGTACCAATATTCGTTTGGGAGTGCTATTTTATTCGAATACGCCTATAAACTAAATAATACTTCTGAAGATAATTTAGACAACCCGTTTTCAATTGGTTTTGAATTTGGAACAGCCGGACACGTTTTTCAAGTATTTCTAAGTAATAGCTATTACATTAGAGAAACAAACATATATACCGAAGAGCCGTATAATTTTTATGACAGACCTAACGAGTTTGTTTTGGGCTTTAACATTAGAAGGGTTTGGTGGTTTTAATAAAGTAAAATGATGAAAAAATTAATTTATATCTTTTCTTTTTTTATTCTATTCTCTTGTTCTAAAGACAGGATTATTGAACTAGAGCCTGTGGTTTATTATCCTGAGGTTTGGAAAAAAGACTCAATGGTATATACTCTTTCGGATACACTTGGCAATGTTTTAACACAAGAAACAACTTTTTACGGAAGCTCTTTGCCAGACACTCTTACTTTTAGGTATGACGATAATAGGTTTGTAAGAAACTACATTATTGAAGAAGATAATGGCGTAAGCCTTGAGGTTGATAGTGGGTCTTTTGTGTTAAACACTGATTCTGTTTTGTTGTTTGGATTAAATGATACAAGTCGATATGGACTTTCTCAAAAATCGGATAGCACACTCATTATTGACAGAAACGTAGTTACAAACTATGTTAAAACATATACTACTTATTATCAAATAATAAATACATCAATAGAACAAGAGGTTCGTTTTTATGCAGATATTTATGTGCCTATTTTCTACAACGACGGAAACGGGAAGTGTATGCCTTGCCACTCTACAGGAACGTTATATCCTGTAGAGCTAATGCCTATTGACGTAGCTTATCAAGATTTAATTACTGGCTACAACCAAGAGGGCGAACCTTACATAAACCTTTTGCAACCCCAAGAAAGTTATTTGTACAAACAAATAACGGGTCAAACACAGCCAATGATGCCCACCGCTTCTAGCGAAAGAGGCCCTCTCAACAGTTATGAAATTAGCACTGTTTTGAAGTGGATAGAGCAAGGCGCGCCCAACAATTAGCCTTCTGACCAAGTAAGAGTTGGTAGTTTTTATAAAGTGTAAAAATTTCTTCGTATCTTTGCCCCCTACTTAACTAACTTTAACAAGTGCTATTATGTCTAAATTCTTTTCTTTTTTATTAATTGCCTTTATGCCTGTTTTAGGCTTTGCTCAATGTACTATCAACGATGCTACTGATTGTGAATGTGAAAATCCAAACGATGTAGATTGTGATTTGTTACCAGACATTACTGTTTCATGGCAGCACGGTACTAATGACTACACAGAATATCCTCCTGGTGAAGGTCTACAAGACGGTGAAATTAATTATCCGGAAAACTGGTTTGAAATTACTCCTGAAGTTGAGGCTATGGGGCGAATAAGAGTTGGTGCTAGAACCCCTAATATTGGTGTGGGGCCTCTAAACTTAAGAGGTGCTGACCAAGACGGAAATAGATGGATGATCTGTTACGATAGTGGTGTTGCGGATACTTTCTTGGTAAATGATCCAAACTGGAACGAGTCGTCTTACTGTCCTGACGGATCAAGCCCAAAACACATTTCTTGGCAGAGGGTTTATCATAAAAACGCAGATGGATCAATGAGTTTTTATGAAGTAATGGTAGGTACTATGGAATATCACCCTAGCCATGGACACATGCACTTTGACGAATGGACTATTATGACCTTAAGAAAGCCTGACCCAAACAATATGGACAACCCTACAGATTGGGAGGTTATTGGAGACGGTGCAAAAGTTGGTTTTTGTGTAATGGACTTAGGAAATTGTAGCAGTGAAAATGCCGGCTGTAGAGATGATGAGTCTACCTACAATGAGGGGAACCTTTTGTCGGAAGATGATTTTCCTAACTATGGTTTAGGTGGTGGTCAATACGGCTGTAGCCCTGTTTCGCAAGGTATTTCTTCTGGCTATAACGATACTTATGGTTCTTACTTAGACGGCATGTATTTAAACATTCCTCTTGGAACTTGTAACGGCGACTATGCTGTTGTTTTAGAAGTTCCTCAGGTCATGGTAGAGTCAAACTTAGACAATAATTATACTTGGTTCCCTATTACTTTAACTCAACAATCGGAAGGAACTCCTCCTACAACTGTTACTTCTTCTTCTGAAGGACTACTTTGTGAGGGTGAGGTAGTTGAACTCTCGGTTTCTTCTACTCCTGGCTCCACGATTGAATGGTCAAACGGAATGACGGGATCCTCAATAGAGGTAACAGAACTAGGAAGCTACACTGTTACTGTTGTAGACGACTCTTACAACTGTGCTTACACGGAAACAATTAGTCTTTCTGGTATTGACAGCCCTGATGTTGACCCTGTTACTTCTTGTAGAAACGAAGTAGCAAATTTATATGCTAGTTCAGAAAACGATATTACTTGGTATGACGAAAATTATAATGTGGTTGGACAAGGAGAATCTTTCCAAACCGATGTGTTGACAAGTGACGCTGTGTTCTATGTAAACACTAGTATTTCTTCTTACAACACAGCTCCTGAGCAACACGAAGGTGAAAACGAATACAGTGGAGGTGAAAACTCAAACGGTTATATTCTTTTCGACGCTTTAGATGATTTTACTTTAACAAGCGTTGAGGTGTACACTAACGAGCCGGGTGAAAGAAAAATTATGCTTTGGGATGGTGACGGAAACGTAGTGGCTACACATGTTGAAGACGTAGGCTTTTCTGACAACGAGCCACACCTTATTACTTTAAATTTTGATATTCCTGCAGGAACAAACTATGTTTTAGGAACTGATACGACAACAAACGAGGATAACTTTAATGGAGGAAACCCATTGTTAAAAAGAACAGACGGAACTGGCTTAAGCTACCCTTACGTTATTGATAATTTAGTTTCAATTGAAAACTCACCTTACGGTACTGATTGGTATTATTACTTCTATAATTGGGAGGTTTCTATAGAGCCAATTGAGTGTGACATGGTAATGGTTCCGGTAACAGTTGAAGACTGCTCTTCTATTAATGAAAATATTATTTCTTTAGACGTATACCCTAACCCTTCTAAAGGTACGGTTAATTTAGAAATGAGTTTGAAACAATCTAGTGTAATAAACGTAGAATTGTTAAGTGTTGTAGGCGACGTTGTGTTTGCTGAAACTCTTGGTAAAAACAAAGAATTAAACAAGACTTTTGACTGGTCTCATTTATCTGCGGGTATATACACCATTCAAATTTCTTCTAATGGTCAGAATAAAGTTGAAAAAATTATTATCAAATAAACTTTTACTCCTATTTATATTATTTCAAACAGGGCCTCTAGGGGCCCTGTTTGGTCAAAATACGTGGGCTGTATTTAATACGGAAAACACGATAATGGTTGAAAACCAAATAAACTGTTTATTGGTAGACAACAATCAAAACCTTTGGGTTGGCACGAACTGGGGTTTATATTTAAAAAGCGGAAGTGATTGGCAAGATTATAGCGCCAACATTCCAAATCCGCAAGTAAGGTCTTTAAGCTTAGATAATGAAGGAAATTTGTGGGTAGGCACCCTAAGCGGACTTTGTGTTAAAGAAGACAACAATTGGACTACCTACGACAACCAAAACAGCATATTAAATAATCAAATAAACGATGTTGTTGTAGACGACAGCGGCACTATTTATATTGGAACAATAGACGGCTTATTTAAATACAACAGTGAATTTTCATTAGTATTGGATACTTCGTCTTTAGAAAATTCTTTTATTAATATAAGGTCTTTGGCTTTTAAAGGCGACTCTTTAGTTATAGGAACAATTAATGGTGGCTTAGGTTATTTGTATAATGATAGTATGATTTGGCACAACGCTTCAACGAGCGGATTAATAGACAACACCAGTATTGATATAGCTATTGATAGCAATAATAACGTTTGGTTAGCCGCGCCTTATGGAGGGTTAATTTCTCATTTGGCAAGCGGTAATTGGTTGACTTATAATACAGGAGAAAACAATCAATGGCCATCAAACAGCCTTACCTCCTTATTATTTGATGAGCAACAATTTTTGTATGTAGGATCTAACGGTGCAGGTTTTTTTAAATTTTATTACGTTAATGGGGTGCCAACAACTGAGGCTTATAACAGTGAAAATAGTCCTCTTCCTAATGATCATGTTTTGTGTCTCGCTAAAAGCGAAAACGATTATTGGTTTGGCACAGAACAAGGCTTGGTAAGGTGGGGAACCTCTGTCTCTGTTACAGAAAATAAATCTCAAATGTTTGTTCTACAAAACAATACCCTCATTTTTACAGACAATCAAAAAATAGACATCTACTCAACAACAGGTCAACTAGTGTATTCCGAATATGGAACGGTTTTTGATATAAGCCCTCTAAAAAAAGGTGTTTATATCCTTCTTAGTAATTCTGAAATTGCTAAATTTATCGTTAATTAAGCTTTGGTCTTTCGTCTCGGTTGGCTAACTCCCAAGCAGTTAAAAAAATGAGTCTGGCTATTTTTTCTACCTTTTCATAATTTATTTTATCTGCCGTATCTGTTGGCTGGTGGTAATCTTCGTGCAAACCGTTAAAATAAAAAATTACTGGTATATCGTTTTTTGCAAAATTATAGTGATCCGAACGATAATAGTATCTATTAGGATCGTCTTCAGAATTAAAGGTATAATCTAACTTTAAATTATAGCTTTTTCTGTTTACCTCCTCACTTATTTCGTGCAAGTCTGTACTTAACCTGTCCGAACCAATTAGATAAACATAATCTGGGTTATCGTAAATATCATCAACTCTTCCAATCATGTCAATATTAAGGTTGGTAATAGTGTTTTTTAAGGGATAAATGGGATTATCTGTATAATATTTAGAGCCCAACAAACCTTTCTCTTCTCCTGAGACAGCCATTATAAGAATACTTCTTCTTGGTCCAAAACCATTTTTCTTAGCCTCCATAAATGCTTGTGCAATTTCTAATGCGGCACCTGTTCCTGAAGCATCATCATCAGCTCCATTAAAGACTTCTCCATCATGAGTTCCTAAATGATCGTAATGAGCTGTAATAATAATTATTTCTTTTTTTAAATCTGTGCCTTCAATAAAACCCAGTACATTTTCTCCTTGAATTTGAGATGAGTTTTTTCTTTTTCCTAAAGACTTTGAATCACAAGTACTGCATTTACAATTGTGTCTTTTAGATTTAACGGTAAATTCTTGGTAATAGGTTTTTCTTTTGTATGGAGAAATACCTATTTTTTTGAAATGATCGGCGATATACATAGCGGCCATTTCTTGTCCGACAGTACCCGTCTCTCTTCCTTGCATGGAATCACTTGCTAAAGTATAAATGTGTGTTTTTAAATCTTCAACATCAATAAAATTAGCATATTTTAAGTTGTTGTTTTCTTCATTAATACTTATTACTTGAGTGTAAGCAAAAATTGGAAAGAAAATTAGTGTAATTATTTTTTTCATTGTGATATTTATTTTAACAAGCAGCTATTTTATCCACTCTACGTTGGTGTCTTCCTCCTTCAAATTGTGTGTTTAAAAAGGTGTCAATTATTTTAAATGCTTTTTCTAATGAAATGAAACGAGCAGGCATTGTGCAAATATTTGCATTGTTATGTAGCCTTGCTAGTTCGGCAATATCTTCTTGCCAACATAATGCTGAACGGACCCCTTGATGTTTATTTGCAGACATGTTTATTCCGTTACCTGAACCACAAAATTGTATACCCAATTGTAGTTCTCCACTATCAATGTTTTTTGATAGTTGGTGTGCAAAGTCAGGATAATCAACACTTTGATCACTATAACAACCAAAATCTTTAACTTCTAATCCTTTAGATTGTAAATAATTAATTACTTTTTCTTTGTATTCAAATCCTGCATGATCACAAGCAATTCCTATTTTTTTTATGTCCATTTTTTTATAAAAATATAGTGTTTATAAATAAAGTTAATATGATTACTATTCTTAACAAAAAAAAACTTTTAATTGTTAATAGTAGTTAGAAACTTTTATAAATTATTGTTGTTTATTAATTTAATTAAATGAATTGTAAAATTAAATGATTTAGTAATCATTTTAACTTAAAATTAAATAACAAATTGTAAGCAAATAACTAACATTTTAAAGAATAAATAAGCTAAAAAATTATCAATATTTATATGTTAATTAGCATTTTAACAATTATATCTCTTTTGTTAAAATTATAAATAATATATTGATTTTCAAATAGTTAAATTTAAATTGATTGTTTAATATTTGTTATTAATATTTAATAAAGTAATAAAACAATAAAATTAGTTTTTTGTTATTAACTCAACTAACAGACTATTATCATTATTATATTTTATTAAAGAATTAAAGAATATATATATATTATAAAATTACTAAGTCTATTTCTTTTCTTTCTAAATTTACATTTCTAATTTTTACTTTTAATTTATCTCCTAAGTAATATTTCTTTTTTGTGTTATGACCTTGAATGCAATAATCTTTTTCTTTGAAGGTATAAAAATCTCCAGGTATATCGCGCATTCTTATTAAACCTTCACACGCTGTTTCACTTACTTCTACAAAAATTCCAAAATCTGTTACTCCTGAAATAATTCCTTCAAAAGTTTCTCCAATTTTAGAAGACATATATTTCGCTTGCATATATTTAATGGATGATCTTTCTGCTTTAGCTGCTATTATCTCTCTTTCTGAAGAATGTTTACATTGATTTACTATTTCTTTTGTTTTTTGGTCTTTTCCGTTGTTTAAATAATGAAACATTAGTCTATGTACCATTACATCAGGATATCTTCTTATAGGGCTTGTAAAGTGGGTGTAATGGTTGAATGCCAAGCCATAATGACCAATATTTTCTGTAGTATAAACTGCTTTAGCCATTGTTCTAATTGCTAATGTTTCTATCATATTAGATTCGTCTTTTCCTTTTACTTCTTTTAATAAACTATTCATAGAAGAAGAAATGGACTTTTTATTTTCTGTTTGAATATGGTATCCGAACTTTTTGAGAAGAATATTAAAAGTTTGTAGTTTTTCAGGATCTGGAGAATCGTGTATTCTATATACGAAGGAAAGATTTTGTTTTGCTATATATTCAGCCACTTTTTTATTAGCAAGAAGCATAAACTCTTCTATTAATTTATGAGCGTCTAAACTTTTTTTAAGATAAACAGAAACTGGGTTTCCTTGTTCATCTATTTTAAATTTTGTTTCTGATCTTTCGAAAGAAAAAGCACCAGTTTTCATTCTTTCATTTCTAAAGTTTTTAGCTATTTTATTTAAAGCATTTAATTCTGAATAAAACAATCCTTTTTTATCTTCAATAATTTGCTGGGCATCCTCATAAGTAAATCTATGATTCGAATTAATAATAGTTTTACCAAACCATTGGTTAATAATTTTGAATTCTTTATTTATTTGAAAGACAGCAGAAAAACATAATTTTTCTTCATTAGGTCTTAAAGAACATAATTTATTAGAAAGAATTTCTGGAAGCATAGGAACAACTCTATCAACTAAATAGACAGAGGTTGCTCTTTCTTTAGCTTCTAAATCTATAATATCATTGTTTTTAATATAATGGCTTACATCTGCTATATGAATACCAATTTCCAAAACATCATCAGAAATATTTTTTATTGATAATGCATCATCAAAATCTTGGGCATCATAAGGATCAATAGTAAAAGTAGTAGTTTGTCTAAAATCCTTTCTTTTATTTATTTCTTCTTTTTCAATTTTAGATGGAATAGATGTTGCATAATCTTGTAATTCTTTATTAAAATCATGAGGTAGATTATATTCAGCTAATATGGAGTGAATTTCTACGTTGTGCTCTCCAGGATAACCTAGTATTTCGATTAATTTAGCTGACGGACTTGTTTTTTTATTTCCCCAATCAATTATTTCAACAATAACTTTTTGTCCATTTTTGATGTTTTTACATTCTTTTTTAGCTAAAAAAATATCAAAATGTACTTTAGGATTTTGAACAATAACAAAGGCAGAGTGTTCACTTAGATCAACAACTCCTACAAATCGAATAGTGTTTCTTTCTATAACTTCTATAAGTTCACCTTCTGGTTTATCTTTTTTAAATTTTGAAAATAAAGAAATAGAAACTTTATCTCCGTTAACTACATTTTTTAAATGTTTTTTATGAATAAAAACATCTTGATCCATATCATTAACTACAACATAACCACTACCACTTGTGGTAATGTCTATAATGCCTTCTATAAAAGTTTCTTTTATAATTTTTAATTTAAATTTACCTCTACCAGTTTCTACTAACTTTTCCGATTGTTCTAATTCGGCAAGAGCAACGTTTATTACACCATAATTTTCTTCTCTTTTTAAATTTATAGCTTTTGCTAATTGCTTATAGTTGAAGCTTTTATTAGGAGATTGATAAAAAACTTTTAATAATTCTGATTTTAATGATCTTTTATTAACTGAACGCTTTTTTTTTCTCTTCGACATGCTACGAATGTAATAATAAATAAACGGAACTATTCGTTTCTAATGTTTAGCTTTTAATTTATTATTGTTAATTAAATATATAATTATGAAAAATGGTGCTCTAATAGGTATTCTGTTTATTTTAATAGGTATTTTATTTTTACTAAATAATCTGAATATACTGGATGTTTCTTTAATAGAGATAGTTAAAGTTTATTGGCCAGTAATTTTAATTTGGTTAGGTGCAGACAAGCTTTTACGAAGCAAGTAATTCCGGATAAAATAATTCAAAATCTCGTTTATAAATTTTCTTAATAACTTGTAAAGAAGAGTCACTAATTTTTATTTTTTCTCTTTTTCCTTTATTAAGGTGAGATAAAGTAGCTTCCTTTTTATTTAAAAGCTTTTTTAGAGTAATAAAATCTGTTTCTATATTTTCTAGTTTACCGACAAAATCCACAACAACCTTACTTTTTTTATCAGTAACAAATAAATATTGTGGTTGAAAGTGTACCCAGTTAATTATTTCTTTTTTATGTAAGCCATTTTTTACAAAATCTTCAAATGATGAAAAAGAACTTAAGTGATCCTGATTAAATTTTTCATCTTGCTTATTAATTCCTCCATTTTTTAAAAAAGAATATGCCGAGTAAAGTCGATTTATAGGATTTCTAACAAAACAAAACTTAAAATAATTTTCAAACTTTTTCTTTCCAAAAATAAACTTGTAATAAAAAACGTCTCTATGTCCCCATTCTTGTTTTTCGAACAAGCTTTCATAAATGGAATTGCCCCCTGTTTTAGGAATATGAAAAAAGATAGCTTTATGGTTATCAAAAGTTTTTAAAGGATGACTTCCTTTAGCTTTCAACAACTTTTTTTGATTTAATAAATAAAACAATCTACTTATCATTCTGTAATAACTCTATTAATTGAGGCACCTCTTTTTTACCCAACACAATATACCAAAGAAATAAATAGCCAATATAAAAAGCGCCAACAATTAAAACTAAATCAAGTATGCTTAAGTTTTTAAAAACAAAAAAGAAAAAACAAGCGACAAAAATAATGGCGTATAAAAACAAGGTTTTTAAATAATTAATATCAAGAATGTGTATTTTATTCTTTCTATAAAGAACAATCGAACCCCATAAATTATATATTAAGTTTTTCAAAATATAACTAAACCCCATGCCAATTATGCCAAATGACTCTATAAAAAAATAAGAAGAAATAAATGCAATTACAGAGGAAACAACAGAAATATTTCTAATTTTCTTATCATATCCCATCATCTTTAAAGTAGAGCCAACAACCCCGAACGAAACGTTTATAAGTTCACCCAAAACAACCAACACTAATAAATAATAGCCAACAGTGAAATCGTCCCCAAAAATTTGTAAAACATTTTTAGAGTAAAGTAATAAAAAAGCTATTAAAGGAAAACTAAAAATAAAAACATATTTAGCGCTAAGCCTATAGTAGAATGATAAGTTATTCAAATCGTTTTCTTCGTAAAACTGGGAAATTATAGGAGACAATATAGAGTTTACAGAAATTAAAATAGTTGGGATAAATGCCACAACACTCAAAACAATGGAATATATTCCTAACTCACTAGCACTCAAAAAGTAAACCAACATTATTTTTTCTCCGTGATTTTGTAAAACGCCTAAAACTTCGATAATTAACATGTTACCTGCGTACTTTTTTTCTTCATTATTGAATCTTTTTATTTTGTTTTGAAAAAAAGAAATTCCACTGGGAAGTAATTTTTTTACAACAAAAAAGAATAAAATAAGAGCTAAAAGACTAGATAATAGTTCAGCAAAAATATAGCCATGAAGGTTGTAGTTATAAATAAGAGCTACTGTAATTACAATTTTAAATGGAAACCTGATAAAATGATGAATTATTGTACTCTTTTTAACTTCCTGAAATCCTCGAGTTATCTGATCACCAATACTTAAAAAGCTATTGATAATAAAAAAGACACCAAGCAAAGGAAGATACTGTCCTAGCTTTTCTGAAAATAAAAGGTTTTTGGCAATAAAATCAGGAAATAAAAAAAAGACTGGAGCCAATAAAGCCAGCATCAATAAATTAATCTTTAGAGTATTTTTTAAATAAAAAAACAAACGAGAATAATTATTAGTAGCAGTATATTTAGAAACAAAACGTACTAAGCTATTGCCGTAACCCCAGCTTAAAAAAATCGACGCAATAGTAACAAAAGACATTCCTAAGGCAAATAAGCCAAGACCTTCCGCGCCTAGTCGAGAGGAAATAAAAATTTTGAAAAAGAAACCAAGCAGAACAGAAAATATTGTTCCAACAAAATAAATAGCCGATTGACTAATAATTTTTTTAAGCATTGGCATTCTGTTTTTAGAATAATAAATATAAAAAAAGAGACTGCTAAAAGCAATCTCTTTTTTTAGTGGCTCCCCCTCTTGGACTCGAACCAAGGACCCTCTGATTAACAGTCAGATGCTCT
>JBELHW010000099.1:0-2512 GCA_042091225.1 Cryomorphaceae bacterium
GTTAACGATCAACGCTTATGACCAATACTGCCGCAAGAATAATGATAACATTGATTGTGAATCTTGTTGGACAATATTTGAAAACCTGTCTCAATTTATGATTACGACAAAAAATTACCGCCAAGGAATTAATTACTTCAATAACGGCTACATTCCTCAAAAGAGTGGAAAGTATTTTTATTGGAAGGCAAGATTATATGCATTGCTAGATGAGCCAGACAGTGCGCTAATGCAAACATTGGAATCAATAAGTATAGCCCAAACTGAAAATATCCCAAAAAAATTAGTTGCTGCTTTCAACCAACATGGTTTGATTAATAAGAATTTAGAACGATACGATGACGCAATCTTTGCTTTTTCTGAAGCACTAAAATTAGTAGATAGTCTAGCACTGGATGAGCGTAAATATGGCTATCTCATTGGTAATTTGGGATCATGCTATTTTCAGAAGGGTGATTTTGATCAAGCATATAAGTGCTTGCAAATAGATGTAGATAAAAGTAAAAAGAGAGAACAAGACAAAGCATCTTATTTAAACGCAGAAATTCTGCTTATAGAAATAGACCTAAAAAGAAAGGATTATAAGTTAGCATTAGATAGATTAGATGATATAATGGATTTGAATGAATCTTTTATTGAACCCTTTCAGAAGCTTTCTGTTTTAGAGCTATATATGCAGGCCCATACATTAAGTGGTAACAAGACCAAATATGAATTATACCTCAACCAATGGATAGCTTTAAATAAAACCCAAACCGCATCAACTATTGATGCAAATAACAAATTAATAGAAGCATACTCAGCAAATGCGATAGAACAAACCCTTTTGCAAATAGAGACTGAAAAAAAATTATTGATTCAACAAATAGCTGTAAAGGAACAAAAAAGCATATTGCAAAAATGGTTAATAATCCTTGGAGCACTCTTTATTATATTAGTTGCTTTCTTTTTCCTATTTCGATACCGAAAAAGAGCTTTATTAAAAGAAACACTATTAAAATTAGCCAACAAAGAACAAGATTTTCTAAAATTAAAAGTTCAAGAAGAGAGTAGAAATGTTCAAATTTTATCTCATGAGCTGACCTTAAAGCAAGACTTCTCCAAAAGCCTTATAGATAAATTGAAGGAAATAGAAAACATTTCCAAACCAGTCTTAAATAACGTTAAGTTTTTTATAGAAAATGAATTAGATATAAAATCAACAAGAGCTCACCTTCAAAACCAAATGGGAGATTTGAGTAGCAACTTTTATACAGAACTTAAAATAAAACATGGTAATCTAACTGAGCTTGAATTAAGATTGGCAGCTATGGTGGTTATGAAGATGTCTAATAAAGAGATTTCACTGAGCAAAAACACTACTGTAGAATCTTCTAAAAAAGCCAAGAACAGATTAAAAAAGAAATTAGGTGTTCCTTCAAATATAGAATTGTCGGAGTACCTAAACACCTTCTTTTAGGCTATCTCTAATAAAAACCAAACGCGACACCCTATTGTCACCCCCTCAAGTTGTCTTAATAATAACTTTCCCAATAGCTTTGTCAGAAATTAAATTTCAAACCATGTTAAAAAAAATACTTACCACAACTATTCTTTTCTCAACAATTGTTTTCTTAAGCTCTTGTGAAAAATGTAAAACCTGTGACTGTACGTCTGTTACTTCGCAAACAGGGATGCAAGATATAACACAAGAATTCTCTGTAGAGTCATGTGATAAAGATGAACAAAATGAACTAGAAGGTACAAATACAGTTAACCAAGGAACGGTAGGATTCCAACAGCAGATTACAACTACATGCACCTGTAAATAAACATTTGTTGTTTAAGCTTTATTTAATTGTTATAGGTAATAAAAATTACAAAAAAGAATAAAAATCACATCTAAAATAAATTTTAATTTCATTTCAAATAAAAAAGAATTATGAAAAATATGACAAAGTTAAAACTGTTATTTTTGATTGTATGTATTGCAATATTTAGTTCTGCTAATGCACAAAATCAAGAAGAATCCTCTATTAGAAAAAACAGTATTTCAGCTAATATTCTTGGTACAGGTACTTATTTGGGTATATCCTATGAAAGGTTGTTTTTTGATAGAGTAAGTACTGAATTTAGCATTGGTATAATGGCGTTTGGAATTGGAGCAACAGTATATCCTTTAAAAAAGGTAAAAAAAGCCCAGCTAAATCCATTTATCGGTCTTAAATATACGAATCATGCATTTGTTTTTGCAGAACATAAATCTGCCACTTATATGCCAATTGGCTTAACTTATTTTTCAAAAAACAGATGGAATTTTAGTATTGAAATTGGTCCTTCTTATTTTGACCATAAATCACCTGCAAGTAATAGGGTAACACAAGAGGAATTTGATAAATATCCTTACTCTGACTTTGGAATATGGGGGAATATAAAGATTGGATTTAGATTATGAAAACTACCTACAACAACCAATATGAAGTAACAGGTTGGTACCTCACCTACTATTCATATACAAAGATCGGAAGAGCAC
>JBELHW010000008.1:0-57591 GCA_042091225.1 Cryomorphaceae bacterium
GAACTCTTTGAATCCAAAAAAACTGTTAAGCTCTTGTTTAAGTGATATTGTTTCTTTGTTCATTTAAATATTATAAAGTAAAAGTGATACTTTTGTAATAAGTATTAAATATATAATAAAGCTACAATAAAATTATAGCTTTGTGACATAATTTTTTATAATCTTTTTTTGAAAACAAATAATAAAATTTTAGAGTCTGCAATAGCAACTATAATTAATGAGGGTCAATCGATTCTTCAATTACAAAATTTTATAGATGAAAGTTTTGTCGAAATTGTTAATGAGATTTTAAAAAGCCAGGGTAGAATTATCGTCACTGGTGTCGGTAAGAGTGCTAATATTGCTCAAAAGATTGTTTCTACTTTTAATTCCACCGGTCAACCATCAGTTTTTATGCACGCCGCAGATGCCACTCATGGAGATCTTGGTAATATTCAGTCAGATGATATTGTTTTATGTTTGTCTAAAAGTGGAAATACTGATGAAATAAAAGCAATTGTTCCTGTTATAAAGTCTATGGGAAATAAAATTATTGCGTTATGTGGTAACAAAGACTCCTTTCTAGTCAAGAAATCGGATTGGGTAATTAATTCTTATATAAATAAAGAAGCTTGTCCTAATAATTTAGCACCAACAACTAGCACAACAGCCCAATTAGTTTTAGGCGATGCTTTAGCAATTTGTTTGTTGCAATCAAGAAACTTTAGCGATAAAGATTTTGCTCGTTTTCATCCCGGAGGATTACTTGGCAAGAGGTTGTTACTAAAAATGACAGATTTATGTAACACTAATGACATGCCTTCTGTTGATATAAATGACTCTATGTATGATGTTATAGTTGAAATTTCTCAAAAAAGATTAGGAGCTACAATAGTACTGTCTAAAAATGAGTTAGTAGGTATTATTACAGATGGAGATATTAGAAGAATAGTTGAAAAAAAATTAAACATTAATAGCTTAAAAGCTAAAGATGTGATGAATAGTAATCCTTTTACTATACAGAAAAATGATTTTGCTGTTAATGGATTGAAAATAATGGAGAAAAATGCTATTTCACAAATTGTTGTTCTTGACGGCTTGTCTTATGTTGGAATTGTCCATCTTCATGATTTATTAAAAGAGGGAATATTGTAATGAAAAAAATAGGACAAGAACAATCTTTTCTAGATCATTTGGAGGTGTTAAGGTGGCATTTAATAAGAAGTGCTAGTTCCATTTTTATTTGTGCAATTTTAGCGTTTTTGAATCCTTCTATTTTATTTGATACTATAATTTTTGCATCTAAAGATCCTAGTTTCTTTACGTACAAGTTTTTTTGTTGGATATCTAATTCATTGGGACTTGGAGAAGCTTTTTGCATTATGGAAACAGTCTTTGAGTTGAATAACTTTACAATGCCTGGTCAGTTTACGACTCACATTGTATCTTCTTTGGTTGCTGGTTTCATTATATCATTTCCATATATTATCTGGGAGATATGGAGATTTGTAGGCCCTGCTTTGAGTGATGGGGAGAGAAAGTACTCCAGAGGAATTGTTTTTTATGTTTCCCTGCTTTTTATTTTTGGAGTATTATTTGGTTATTATTTTGTGTCTCCATTATCAGTTCAGTTTTTAGGAAATTATCAAATAAGCTCACAAGTAGCCAATCAAGTGAGTTTAAATTCTTTTATTTCTATTGTAACAACGGTTTGTTTAGCGAATGGATTAATTTTTCAACTTCCAGTGTTTGTTTATTTCTTGAGTAAATTTGGACTAATTACTCCTGCATTTTTAAGAAAATATAGAAAACATGCACTAGTTTGCTTGTTACTATTGGCGGCTATAATTACTCCTCCTGATATTATGAGTCAAATACTTGTAACCTTTCCTTTAATGATACTTTATGAAATAAGTATTAAAATTTCATCAAAATTTGACAAATAATCTATGAAGTTACAAGCTAAAAATATTGTTAAAAATTACGGAGGTAGGAATGTAGTTGATAACGTTTCTGTTGAGGTAAACCAGGGGGAGATAGTAGGACTGTTAGGTCCAAATGGAGCAGGAAAGACAACTACGTTTTACACAATAGTTGGCTTAATTAAGCCAGATAATGGAATAGTGTTATTAGAAAATGAGGAGATTACTTCTTTCCCAATGTATAAAAGAGCTCAAATGGGTGTTGGCTATTTGGCTCAAGAAGCATCTGTGTTTAGAAAGCTATCAGTAGAGGACAACATAAGTGCCGTTTTAGAGATGACTTCTATGAGCAAGGATGATCAATTACAAAAATTAGAAGAACTGATTAACGAATTTGGTCTGAATCACATAAGAAAATCAAAAGGAGATTTATTATCGGGAGGAGAAAGAAGAAGAACGGAAATTGCTAGATGTTTAGCGACAGACCCTAAATTTATTCTTCTAGACGAACCTTTTGCTGGGGTAGACCCTATTGCGGTTGAAGATATTCAACAAATTGTCTCTACGTTAAAGAAAAAGAATATCGGTATTCTAATTACCGATCATAATGTTCATGAAACTTTATCTATTACGGAGAGAGCTTACTTACTTTATGAAGGAAAAATATTAAAATCGGGTACAGCTAAAGAACTTGCTGAAGATGAGCAAGTCAGAAAGGTTTACTTAGGTAAAAACTTTGAGTTGAGATCTTAAAGAGCAGTAATAGTAAAATGGTATTCTTCCATTATTTGATTGCAAAGCATGTCTTTACAAGCTTTATTTACCAATTCGTTTGCTTGATCTTCGCTAGAAGCCTCTACTTCGAGAGTCATATGCTTCCCTATCCTTACATTTGATATTTGTGATAAACCAACGTTTGACATACTAGAACTAACTGCTTTTCCTTGAGGGTCAAGTAATGCTTTTAATGGCATAACATCTATTTCAGCTTTGAATTTCATCTTGTTTTTTTATAAGTGATATAACTGGATACAAAAGTATAATAATTGGAATAGCTACAAAGGCTAATTTGAATAATAATAGCATACTTATCAAAAGATATGAATAGGTAACTTTATTTTCATTCCATTTGAAGCTTTTTAATTTAAAAGAAAATAGTTTGATATCAGAAACCATTAATAAACTCATGGCAATTATTATACAAATCAAAAAATATAAATTGTTAATATATTCTGTTAAAATTGAATCAGGTTGATACTCTAAGATAAATGGTAACGAAATGAAAAATAAAGCATTTGCTGGAGTAGGTATTCCAATAAAACTTGTACTTTGATTTGTGTCTATATTAAATTTCGCCAAGCGAAGAGCTGAAAATATTGGAATTAGAAGTGCAAAAAATGGACTAATATATTCTAACAAATATTGTGGATCCTCTTTTTGTGTTAAAAAACTGCCAGATTCGATATTGAAAATTAGCTGAAAAATAATGATAGAAGGTGCTACTCCAAAACTTATTAGATCTGCTAAACTGTCTAGTTGTTTTCCGAAATCGCCACTTACATTAAATATTCTTGCAAGCATTCCATCAAAAAAATCAAAAAATAGGCCAATAACAATGAATATTCCTGCAAGTGTTAAATGTGCTTGAAACGCTAGAAATATAGCTATTAACCCACAACTTAAGTTGGAAACTGTAAAGATATTAGGAATATGTTTTTGAATTCTCAAGAAATACGGATATTTGTTATGCAATAATACAAAAGATGTTTATAAAAACGTTACTAAGTCTTTTTTCGGCCGTTTTACTTTTTTTATCATGGCCACCTCACGGATTCTCTATGGTTGCCTTAGTAGCTTTAGTTCCTATATTCTATTTATTTACCATAGTTGAAAGTAAAAAAGAGATTTTCACATTTTCTTTTTTAACTTTTTTGATTTGGAACTTATCTACTACTTATTGGATTTTACATGCCTCGGTTTTAGGAATGATAATGGCAGTATTAGTTAACACAATACTTATGTCATCTGTTTTGTTTTTAGCTTTTATAATTAAATCGAGGTTCGATATTAAAAGAGGATGGTGGGCTCTTCTATGTTTTTGGTTGTGTTTTGAGTATATTCACTTAAACTGGCAGCTTTCTTGGCCATGGTTAACATTAGGTAATGTTTTTTCTAGTTCTCCCCAATTAATTCAGTGGTATGAATATACCGGCACTTTAGGAGGCTCTATGTGGATTTTAGTATCAAATCTTTTTATTGTACAGTCTTTAAAAAGTAAAAAATACAAATATTCTTCTTTGTTTATTGTTTTATTTCCGATCCTCATTTCTTTTTTAATAGATTCAAAAGTAAAAGAAACGCACACAAAATCTTTTTTAGTAATCCAACCAAACATTGATCCTTACAAAGAAAAATTTACAGGCCTTTCATCAGACAAACAAGTCGATAAGTTTATAGATTTAGCACTTACTAAAATTGATAGCACTACTGATTTTCTAATTGGTCCAGAAACGGCTTTAATAGAAGGGATTTGGCAATCTAAAATGGAAAATTCAACATCTATTATTAAACTGAGAAGGCTAATAGATAAATATCCTAATTTAAAAGTATTGGTTGGGTCGACTTCCTATAAAAAATATGATTATAAAGCTACCCAAACTGCTCGTGCTTTTAAAAACTCTAATCTTTATTACGATATTTTTAATTCAGCTTTCTTTATTGATAAAGACGAAGTTAAAGTATACAATAAATCTAAATTAGTACAAGGAGTTGAATTCATGCCTTTTGCTAGTGTTTTAGGTAAATTAAAATTTTTAACAATAGACCTAGGAGGTATAACCGGAAGCCTAGGGACTCAAGAGTATAGATCAGTTTTTACACATGACAGTACAAGAATTGCCCCAGTTATTTGTTATGAATCCATCTATGGAGAATATGTCTCAGAATTTGTTAGAAACGGAGCAAATGTTTTGTCTGTTATTACAAACGATGGTTGGTGGAAAGATACTCCAGGGTATTTACAACACCTTGATTATGCAAGGTTAAGGGCGCTAGAAACTAGAAGGTCTGTAGTTAGAAGTGCAAATACAGGAATTTCTGCTTTTATTGATCCTTACGGAAATATTATTAACCAAACTAAATGGGATGAAGAGGCGGTTATTGTTGCTGAGATTCCGATTGTTTCTAACACTACTTTTTATGTAAAATATGGCGATTATATCGGACGTTTAGCCTCTTTTTTATCTGTCTTTTTTATATTTTTTGTAATAGCTAATAAAAAAAGAAACTGATGAAGCGTTCTTCCGTTACATACCATATTGAACACATAGAATCTTTTAAAGAAAAGTTAATTATCTGGTGTTCTAAATTTAAGTACTATTCAGTATTAAAAGGAGATACAGATAAATCTCAAGGAATGTATTTACAGAAAGATATGATAGTCGGAGTAGATTCCTTATCATCAATCTCCTCGTCTAAAAATTCGTTACAAGAGTTGAAATATTTTTACGACATTAAAAAAGATTGGCTTTTTGGTGCTTTCTCTTACGACCTTAAAAACGAAATTGAGGATTTAAAATCAGAAAATCAAGACCAACATCAATTTCCAAATTTAGTTTTTTTTCAGCCTAAGTGGGTGTTTGAGATTATTGGAAATAATATTTCTATTTATTATCCGTCACAATTAGAACGTTCCCAAATGAGATTAATTTTTAAACAAATTATGACTCAAAAAACAGAAGAGGTTTTAATTAAGCATGCTCCAACTTTAAATCAAAGAATAACTAAAGATCAATATTTAAATCAATTTGAAAAAATAATCGAACATATTGACAGGGGAGATATTTATGAAATGAATTATTGTTTCGAATATTTTGCTCAAAATGTTGACTTAAATACTTTTTCAATCTACAAAGATTTATTTGCTATTTCTAAACCTCCATTTTCTGCATTTTTCAGAACCGATGATCACCATTTAATATGTGCAAGTCCAGAAAGATATGTTAAAAAAATCGGCACTAAAATTATCTCTCAACCTATTAAAGGAACCAAAAAAAGGGGGGAGACATTAGAAGAAGATGAAGCCTTAAAAAAGGAGTTATATAATTGTTCTAAAGAAAGAAGTGAAAATGTAATGATTGTTGATTTGGTTAGGAATGATCTATCTAAGTTTTCTGAAAAAGGAAGTGTAAAAGTTGATGAGCTCTATAATGTATATTCTTTCAAACAAGTACATCATTTGATTTCCACTATAAGTTGTAATCTCAAAAGCAATACTCATTGGGTAGATGTTATTAAAGATACTTTTCCTATGGGTAGCATGACAGGGGCTCCAAAAATTATGGCGATGAAATTAATAGAAAAATACGAGAAAACTAAAAGAGGCCTTTATTCTGGTTCTGTTGGTTATGTAACCCCAGATGGAAACTTCGATTTTAATGTTGTTATTAGAAGTATTATTTTTAGCAAGAGTAAACGTTTTGCTTCTTTTATGGTTGGAAGCGCTTTAACCTCAAAATCTGACCCATTAAAAGAATATAGTGAATGTGAATTAAAAGCTCATGCAATGCTAAAAGTTCTATGCAAAACAGATTAAAAAATTTTATAAAAGAAAATGAGTTTTTTGTCTCTAATGATAAACTAATATTAGCTGTTAGTGGTGGCAAGGATAGTGTTGCAATGGCTCACTTATTTTCTCAATTAGAATTTGATTTTGTAATTGCTCATTGTAATTTTATGCTAAGAGAGGCAGAAAGCAATGAGGATGCATTATTTGTGAAAAAATTGGCTCAAAAACTGGATGTATCTTTTTATTGCAAAGAGTTTGAAACTAAAAAATATGCTAAAGATCATAAAGTTTCAATTCAGATGGCTGCAAGAGATCTAAGGTACCAATGGCTTAATCATTTAACCGAAAAATACAATTGCACTAAAATTGTCACTGCTCATCACAAAGACGACTCAATTGAAACTTTATTAATTAAAAAAAGTAGAAAAGCTAGTTTGGAAGCTTTGAGAGGAATTTTGCCTACCAATGGTAAGTTAGTTCGGCCTTTACTTTGTTTCACCAACAAAGAAATTGTAACTTTTATTGATAAAAATAACTTTGAATATAGAGAGGACTCGTCTAATAAGTCATTAGATTATCAGCGAAATTACATTAGAAATGTAACCCTTCCTCAATTGGAAAAAAAGAACGATAAAATTAGAACTATTTTAATGGAAGAAATTAAATCAAACCAAGAAAGTTTTGATTTAATAAAAGATATCTCATTGAAAGTTAATGAACTATATTTTTATCCTATTGACAACGGTTTTAGATTGGAACTTAGCTGGATTGATGAAATTAAAGAATACCAAGAAGTTTTATATCAAATATTAAAACAATTTGGACCATTCAATTGGAAGGATGTCTTTAATCTTTTGAATTCTGATAATGGAAAATTAGTTTCTAATCCAAAATTTAGGATTATAAAAGAAAGAAGCTGTTTAGAGATTTCAAGAAATATTCAGCCAAAATCACAAACTTTTATTTTGAATGAAAATGATTTTGAGTTAACACAATTGAATTTATTTTTCGAAAAGATAGATGTTAAAGGCTATGTTTTAAAAGAAAATATTCTATTTTTAGATCATTCAAAATTGGTCTTTCCTTTACAAATAAGAAAATGGAAAATAGGAGATAAGTTTCAGCCACTAGGAATGAATGGATCAAAAAAAATAAGTGATTTTTTAATTGACTTAAAATGCTCTACTTTACAAAAAGAAAATACGTGGTTACTATGTCAAGAAAATAAAATTATTGCATTGATTGGTTATCGCATAGATGAATATTATAAGATAGACAAAAAGACTAAATTTGTATTTAAAATTATTTCTAATAAGAAGCAATAAATTTGATGGATAAATCAACATTATTTAAAGAAGCACAATATTTAGGTTCTAATAAATCATCTTTTATTTTAAGAACCATTCTTGCAATTTTTTGCTTTTCCTTTTATTATTGGTCCGATTATAAAAATTTAAATTTAGGATCTGGTAATTTGTTTTTCGTTATTGGTATCTCTATTGTAGCAATTTCATTAATTTTACTTTACATAAAGCATTTTCAAACTTCAATTAAAAATGGAAGCATAGTCTTAGAAAGATTATGGACAACAAGAAAGGTTAAAATTGAGTTATCGTCTATTAAAAATGTAACAAAAGAAAAATACAGTCGTTTTCTATTTAACAAATCTGTTTTTAACCTTCATTCTAAAGGCGCTATTAGGTTTTATACTAGAGGAAATGAATGTGTTAAATTAATAGATAAGGACGGATTAATTTATTATATAGGAAGTCAAAGAGCTAATGAATTAGTCCAAATTATTGAAAAACAACTTAAAATCATCAAATAACAACTTGAACTATGAAAAAATTAATTCTATTACTATTAGCCTTACCTTTTGTTGTCAGTGCCCAAATTTATGATCCTGTAACTTGGAGTTTTACTCAAGAACAAATTAGTCCTGATGAAATAGAACTTAAATTTACAGCAGATATTGAAGAAGGATGGTATTTGTACTCTCAAACTATAGAAGATGATGGTCCTGTACCTACTTCATTTATATTTTTTGAGTCGGATAGTTTTCAATTAGTAGGACCTACTACAGAAGGTACACCTATTGAGCAGTTCGATCCAAATTTTGATATGGTTTTGAGCTACTTTAAAAAAGAAGCTGTTTTTACTCAAAGAATTAAAGTTAATACTAATAATGATTTTACTTTAAAAGGAGAACTCACTTTTATGGTATGTGATGTTTCTAAATGTTTACCCCCAGAATATGTAGAATTCGAATTTGATGTCAAGGGTTCCTCCTCCTCCACTAAAACTTCTTCGACTAAAAGGTTGTGGACAATATTTTTTATTGCATTTCTGAGCGGTTTTGCAGCATTATTAACCCCATGTGTTTTTCCTATGATACCAATGACGGTTAGTTTCTTTACCAAGCAAAGTAAAACCAGAGCTAAAGGGATAACTAATGCTATTATATACGGACTTTGTATTATTGTTATTTATGTGATATTAGGTGTTGGTGTTTCGGCTGTTTTTGGTCCAGAAGTTTTAAATAGCATGGCAACTAATGTTTATTTTAACCTTGCATTCTTTGTCTTATTAATTGTATTTGCTGCTTCATTTTTAGGAGCGTTTGAACTAACTCTACCTCATTCGTGGATTAATAAAGCAGACCAAGCTTCTGATAGAGGAGGACTGATAGGTATCTTTTTTATGGCTTTAGTTCTTGCTTTAGTCTCTTTCTCTTGTACTGGTCCGATTGTAGGTACATTGTTAGTAGAAGCTGCTTCAGGAGGTAGCTATGTAGGTCCAATTATTGGAATGTTAGGTTTCTCGCTTGCTATAGCTCTACCTTTTGCTTTATTTGCTGCATTTCCGGGTTGGTTAAATTCATTGCCTCAGTCAGGAGGTTGGTTAAATTCTGTTAAAGTTGTTTTAGGTTTTCTTGAACTAGCTTTGGCATTTAAGTTCTTATCAAACGCTGATTTAGTATTACAAACTCACTTGCTTGAAAGAGAATTGTTTATTGCTATTTGGATTATCATTTTTGCACTTTTAACAATGTATCTATTAGGATTCATTAAATTTTCTCATGATAGCGATTTAAAACATCTTTCTGTAGGAAGATTTTTCTTAGCAATGATTACCGGAATTTTTACTGTGTACATGATACCTGGATTGTGGGGAGCCCCATTAAAAATTATTAATGCTTTTCCTCCTCCTATGCATTATAGTGAATCACCTAAAGGTGTTGGATATGTCGGAGAATCGAACTTTGTTGTCGGCGAA
Organism: Cryomorphaceae bacterium; assembly: GCA_042091225.1. Taxonomy (GTDB): domain Bacteria; phylum Bacteroidota; class Bacteroidia; order Flavobacteriales; family UBA7312; genus JABAYQ01. The sequence continues at coordinate 9,745 of JBELHW010000008.1, forward strand.
AATCATCAAGAAGAAAAACCTGGTCAGCATCTAGGACCCCAAGGCATTAATGTTTTTCATGATTATGACTTAGGACTAGAATATGCTAAAGAAGTTGGTAAACCTATAATGTTAGATTTTACAGGGTGGGCGTGTGTTAACTGTCGTAAGATGGAGGAACAAGTATGGTCAGACTCTGAAGTTAAAAGAATGTTAAGTTCTGATGTGGTCTTAATTTCACTATATGTTGATGAAAGAACTAAACTCGCAAAAGAAGATCAGTATGAGACAGTCATTGCAGGTAAGAAAAAGAAAGTAAAAACTGTGGGCGACAAATGGACTGTCTTACAAATTGAAAGATTTAAAACAAATTCTCAACCTTATTATGTTGTTCTAGATCATGATGAAAATCAGCTAGGGAGTCCAGCTAATTATCAAGATCATGGTGAAGTTGATTTGTTTCAAAATTGGTTGCAAGAAGGCATAGATGCGTTCTACAAATAAATATAGTTTCGCTTGCTAAATTAGCAAGATAAAATTCCTTAAAGTCAAAAAAATGCTAGTCAAAACCTTTGGATCTGCCGTTTTTGGTATTGATGCTACCACTATAACCATTGAGGTTAATGTTTCTGCTGGAATCAAATTTTTTCTTGTTGGACTTCCTGATAACGCAGTAAAAGAATCGCATTACCGCATAGAAGCGGCTCTAAAAATCATAGGTTATAGAATACCAGGTAAAAAATTTATTATTAATATGGCGCCTGCTGATATTCGTAAAGAAGGTTCTGCCTATGATTTACCTCTAGCAATAGGCATTCTTGCAGCTACCCAACAGATAAATTCAGAACAAGTTCAGGACTATGTAATAATGGGAGAATTATCTCTTGACGGAAGTTTAAACTCTATTAAAGGAGTTTTACCAATAGCTATTCAAGCAAGAAAAGAAGGTTTTAAAGGAATTATTTTACCTAAAGTAAATGCAAAAGAAGCAGCAATTGTAGATGGGCTTATTGTGATGGGAGTAGAAAATTTAAGCGAAGTAATAAACTTTTTTGATAAAAAAGATGAAATACCAATTGTAAAGGTAGATACCAGAAAAGAATTTTTTAAATCATTGTCTTTATTAGATGTCGATTTTAAAGATGTAAAAGGACAAAAGAATATAAAAAGGTCCTTAGAAATTACTGCTGCTGGTGGCCATAACGTTATTATGATTGGCCCTCCCGGATCTGGTAAAACAATGCTTGCAAAAAGATTACCAGGAATTCTACCTCCTTTGTCCTTAGCTGAAGCTTTAGAAACTACAAAAATTCATTCTGTAGCTGGTAGAATGCAATCTAATCAATCTTTAATGACTGAACGCCCATTTCGTTCTCCACATCATACTATTTCTGATGTAGCTTTAGTAGGAGGGGGAACTTTTCCTCAACCAGGTGAGATTTCTCTTTCTCATAATGGTGTTCAGTTTTTGGATGAATTACCAGAATTTAAAAGAACTGTTTTAGAAGTAATGCGACAACCATTAGAAGATAGGTTTATTTCTATTTCAAGAGCTAAATTTAGTGTCGATTACCCTGCTAGTTTTATGCTCATTGCATCGATGAATCCTTGTCCTTGTGGTTTTTATAACCATCCAGAAAAAGAATGTTTATGTGCTCCAGGAGTAGTACAAAAATATCTTAATAAAATTTCAGGACCTTTGTTAGATAGAATAGATATCCATGTAGAAGTAACTCCAGTAAATTTTGATGAATTAAGTAGTAAGAAAGAGTCTGAAAGTAGCCAATTAATAAGAGAAAGAGTATTAAAAGCTAGACTTATTCAGAGTGAACGCTTTTTAGATTTTTCAAACGTACATAATAACGCACAAATGAGCTCCAAGCTCATAAGAAAATATTGTAAATTAGATACTGAAAGCGAACACTTGCTTAAAAATGCAATGGAAAAACTAGAGTTATCAGCTAGAGCATACGATAGAATTTTGAAAGTGGCTCGGACAATAGCAGATTTAGATGGTGTCGAAAATATATCGAAATACCATATTTCGGAAGCAATTCAATTCAGGTCTTTAGATAGAGCAAATTGGGCTGGATAATTTTACTTACCATGGCATTGTTTGTATTTTTTTCCACTTCCACACGGACAAGGCTCATTTCTTCCTACTTTTTGTTCTACTCTTACAGGTTCAATTCTTTTTTGTTGATTTCTTTTATTACCGGAATAGTTGTCTGACCTACCCATTTTGAGTTGTTGCTTTTGCTGTACCTGTTCGTTTTCTACTTTTGACCCAGATGGGAGATTTGCTTTAATCAAGAAAGAGACTATTTCTTTGTTAATCTTTTCCATCATTTGCTTGAACAAATTATATGATTCAAACTTATAAATTAATAAAGGGTCTTTTTGTTCATATGTAGCATTTTGTACCGATTGTTTTAAATCGTCAAGTTCTCTGAGGTTTTCTTTCCATGAGTCGTCAATGATAGAAAGCGTAACTCCTTTTTCAACTGAAAGTGGAATTGTTTTTCCTTCAGAATCAAAAGCTTCTTTAAGGTTAGTAACTACCTGAAGAGTTTTTAAACCATCGGTAAATGGTATAACTATATTTTGATAATTATTAGACTCGTTTTCAAAAACATCTTTTATAACAGGGAATGTTCTTTGTGAGATAATTTCTGATTTAGTTTTATAATTTTCTATTGATTTTTGATACACTTTTTCGGTTAAATCTTCTTCAGAAAGTTGCTTAAAATCATCTTCATCTACTGGGCTATTAATTCCTAAAAACCGTACTAATTCGAGTTTAAATCCTTCAAAATCAGAGTTTGGTTGATATTCTAAACATATGGCTGAGGCTGTGTCATAAATCATATTATCTATATCTACAGAAAGTCTATCACCAAAAAGAGCATTCTTTCTTTTTAGATAGATAACTTTTCTTTGAGCGTTCATAACATCATCATATTCTAACAATCGCTTTCTTGTTCCAAAGTTGTTTTCTTCAACTTTCTTTTGTGCTCTTTCAATCGACTTAGTTATCATAGAGTGCTGAATAACTTCTCCCTCTTCAAGCCCCATTCTATCCATCATTTTGGCTATTCTATCTGAGCCAAACAGTCTCATTAAGTTATCTTCTAAAGAAACAAAAAATTGTGATGATCCGGGATCTCCCTGTCGTCCTGCACGACCTCTTAATTGTCTATCTACTCTTCGAGAATCATGTCTTTCCGTACCAACAATTGCCAGACCTCCGTTGTTTTTTACTTCTTCACTAAGTTTAATATCAGTACCTCTACCTGCCATATTTGTAGCAATAGTAACGTTTCCTGCTTTACCAGCTTCTGCTACAATATCTGCTTCTTTTTGGTGCATTTTGGCATTCAAAACGTTGTGCTTTATTCCTTTCATTTTAAGTAATCTACTCAAAAGTTCAGAAATTTCTACCGAAGTCGTACCTACAAGAATTGGCCTTCCCTCTTTACTTAGCTTGACTACTTCTTCGATAACTGCATTATATTTCTCTCTAGAAGTTTTATACACTAAATCTTCCTTATCATCTCTTTGAATGGGTCTGTTAGTTGGGATTACAACCACATCTAATTCGTAAATATCCCAAAATTCACCAGCTTCAGTTTCAGCAGTACCGGTCATTCCTGACAGCTTATTATACATTCTGAAATAATTTTGTAATGTAATTGTTGCATATGTTTGGGTTGCTGACTCTACTTTTACATTTTCTTTTGCTTCAATTGCTTGATGAAGTCCATTAGAATATCTTCGACCATCCATAATACGGCCGGTCTGTTCATCTACAATTTTCACTTTATTATCCATCAAAACATATTCTACATCTTTTTCAAATAAAGTATATGCTTTTAAGAGTTGGCTAACAGTATGAATTCTTTCACTTTTAACAGAATAATCTCTCATTAACTCGTCTTTAGCTACAATAACATCTTTTTCATTTAAGCTAGATTTTTCAAGTTCGGCAATTTCTGCTCCAACATCTGGCATAATGAAAAAAGAAGCATCTCCTAAGTCAGAGGTGATGTGGTCAATTCCTTTGTCTGTTAATTCAATTGAGTTATGTTGTTCGTCAATAACAAAATAAAGATCATTATCAACTTTATGCATTTCCTTACTTTGGTCCTGCATATAGAAATTTTCTGTTTTTTGGAGTAAAGATTTTATTCCATCTTCACTTAAAAATTTAATAAGCGCCTTATTTTTAGGAAGACCTCTGTATGCTCTCAGAAGGTTAAATCCTCCTTCTTTATTATCTCCATCTTTAATTAATTTTTTTGAATCAGCTAAAACAGTTGTAATGTATTTTTTTTGAATATTTACTAAACTTTCAATTTTATGCTTTAATTCATTATATTCATGGATGTCCCCTGATGGAGTAGGTCCCGAAATAATTAAAGGAGTTCTTGCGTCATCAATCAAAACCGAATCGACCTCATCAACAATAGCATAGTTATGGGGACGTTGAACTAAGTCAATCGGTCTTCTTGCCATGTTATCTCTTAAGTAATCGAATCCAAATTCGTTATTTGTTCCATAAGTAATGTCAGCTAAATATGCATTTCTTCTATCTTCTGAACTTGGTTGATATTTATCGATACAATCTATAGATAGTCCATGAAATTGATAGAGTGGTCCCATCCATTCAGCATCCCTTTTGGCAAGATAATCGTTAACAGTAACTAAGTGAACTCCCTTTCCTGGTAGAGCATTTAAATAAACAGGTAATGTAGCGGATAAGGTTTTACCTTCTCCAGTTTGCATTTCTGAAATTCTACCTTTATGAAGTGCGTAACCACCTATAAGTTGCACGTCATAATGAATCATGTCCCATTTTATTTCATTACCGGCTGCAATCCATTTATTGTCATAAACGGCTTTGTTTCCCTCAATAGTAACATTAGAGTATTTTGATGCTAATTCTTTGTCAAAATCATTAGCTGTGACTTCGATTTTTCCTTTGCTAAATCTGTTTGCAGTTTCTTTAACAACAGCAAATGCATTGGGTAATATTGACTCTAAAACTTCTTCTGTATTAGCTACGATTTTAGTTTCTAGCTCATCAATTTTTGAATATATATTTTCTTTGTCCTGAGAATTTAAAGAATTGTTTTTAGCGTCCTTTTTAAGTTTTTCAATTTCTTGATATATTTCTGATGATTCTTCTTTAATTATTTTTTTAAACTCTAAAGTTTTAGCTCTTAGCTCATCATTAGATAATGCTTGAATTGAAGGATATGCTTCTTTAATTTTGTTAATTGTAGGAGTAATTTCCTTCAAGTCTTTGTCGTACTTATTTCCGAACAATTTTTTAGTAAAATCAAATAATCCCATAGTTAGAAGTAAATTTATTGAAATTGATTGTACAAATTTAGTTTTTTAAGAGAAAAGAAGCGCTTTTGCTAAAGAAAAAAAGTCGCACGAGCGACTTTTAAAATTTAATATTCTTCTTCATTAAAGAAAAAGTCGTCTTTATCAGGATAATCTGGCCAAATATCTTCTATTGAGTCAAACATTTCTCCATCGTCCTCTAACTCTTGAAGGTTTTCTACAACTTCCATAGGAGCTCCAGAACGAATAGCAAAATCAATTAATTCGTCTTTATTTGCAGGCCATGGGGCGTCTTCTAACTTTGAAGCTAATTCTAATGTCCAATACATAATTTAAATTTTTGCAAATGTAATTTTTTTTCTAACAATGTCAATGTTTAAATTTTTGGTTTCCAAGGTATTTCTTTTGAACCAGTAGACTTAGTTAAAAATCTACTTAAAACAAATAAATAATCTGACAATCTGTTTAAATATTTTAAAATTAAATTGAATTGTAAAGTTTCTTCTGGTAGAGTAGTAGTTATGCGTTCAGCTCTTCTGCAGATACACCTTGCAATATGAGAATAAGAAACAAACGGATGTCCGCCAGGAAGAACGAACGACTTCATTTCTTCTAATTCTTCGTTCATCTCATCTATTTTTAATTCTAAAATTGTTACATCAGAATCTTCAAGAAGTGGGAGCTTTATTTTTGAGGATGGATTTTCTAATGCTAATAATGAGCCAATTGTAAATAATCTATCTTGAATAATTATTAGCATTTCGATAGTTTTTTTATCCAATTCCTGATCTCTTAATAAACCTATATACGAGTTTAACTCGTCTATTGTGCCGTATGCTTCTATTCTAATGTTACTTTTACTTACTCTATTTCCTCCTAATAATTGTGTGGTACCAGAGTCTCCTTTTTTAGTATAGATTTTCATTTTACTTTTTTATTTAAAATATCACTTTCAATATTACCATCTTTAAGCCTTATAATTCGATGAGCATGAAGTGCAATATCTTCTTCGTGGGTTACTAAAACAACAGTGTTGCCATTGTCATGTATCTCTTTAAAAAGGTCCATAATTTCAATAGATGTTGCAGAATCAAGGTTTCCAGTTGGTTCGTCAGCTAAGATTATGGAAGGTTTATTCACTAAGGCTCTAGCAATTGCTACTCTTTGTCTTTGTCCTCCAGAAAGTTCGTTTGGTTTGTGGTTTATTCTATCGCTTAAAGAAACTTTTTTAAGAGCTTCTGTAGCCATTTCTATTCTTTTAGTTTTTGTTATGCCAGAATATATAAGTGGAAGCATTACATTTTCTAATGCAGATGACCTAGGTAAAAGATTAAAGGTTTGAAAAACAAAACCAATTTCTTTATTTCGAATGTTTGCTAAACTATCATCGTTTAGATCACTTACCTTTTGGTTGTTTAGGGTGTAAACCCCATTAGTTGGCGTATCTAAGCAGCCTAAAATATTCATGAGAGTAGATTTTCCTGATCCAGATTGCCCCATTAAAGCAACAAATTCATTTTTAAAGATAGTTAGATCTACAGAATCTAAGGCTTTAATTAACTCCGTTCCTACTTTAAAGTGACGTGCAATATTTTGTATTTCAATTATCGGATTATTCATGAATCAAAGTTAATTAATATCGAATTACAAAGTGTTCTTTCTTTTGGGTAGGGTTTAAAAAAACAATTCCTACAAAAAATAGATCAATTGTTACGAAAACTTTCTTGTGGTTTTTGATGTGACTCCATGCATTTTCCATTCCTTGAGACCAATGAATATCATCAAAAACAAGAACGCTATTTTCATGGCAATAATTTAAGCATTCTTCAAAATAATTTATAGTAGGCATTTCTTGATGATTTCCATCTATAAATCCAAAATCTATTGTTTTTATTTTTTCAAGAGTTGGACTTAAAGTCTCTTTAAAGTCGCCTACTATGATTTCGATATTTTTTATTTGTAATTTATTAAGGTTTTGTGCTGCCTTTTTTGCTGTATTAGGACATCCTTCTAAAGTGTAAACATTTTCACTTTTAGATAATGCTAAATAACTTGCACTTATTCCTAAAGAAGTCCCTAGTTCTAAAGTGTTTTTAGGTTTAAAATAGTTACAAAGACGAAATAATAATTGTCCATATTTTTCTGATTTAGCAGAATTCTTTGCAATATCTTTTACCTTTCTGGTTTTTAAGTGATTAATATTTGAGCCAGCGCCGAGATCAGTTATATTAATACTGCTTTCATAATTACATAATTGGTTTCTTAAGGCCTCTACTTTTGTAGCCTGTTCAGAAACTTTAATGTCATTAATAACTTCTGTAGTTAGCTTATACACAAAAGGGGAGTGGATGGCATACTTAGTTTTAGAGCTTAGTAAATATCCAATGTATTTCCATGCTAGTATAATAGAGTTCATTTAGCGAAAATAGGAAAATCAGATGTATAAACTTAACTTATCTGATAATAGTTATGGTCCCGTTTTTGTTATAAATTTCATTTGATTCTTGAGAAAGAATATTTAATTTATATATATAAACGCCAGATTGTACTTCTTTATCACTTGAGTTGTACATACCATTCCAAGACTTATTTATATCATTACTTTCAAATACTTTCTCTCCAAATCTATCAAATACTTCAATGTTGAATTGGAAAGGATGTAAGCTAAACACTGAAATTTCAAATGTGTCGTGAATCTCATCATTATTTGGTGTAAATGAATTTGGCACAAAAACTTCGAATATTTCATCGAATTCTGCGATTATGGTATCAGGAAAGTTAACAACAGAATAACCAATTAAATTGGTGTTAGTCGGAATAATTTGTCCGTCTTTGGCAGTCCATTGTTTAAATCTCCATCCATAATTTGCCAATGCTTCAAAATCAATTACTAGTTCTGATGCGAACTCTTCGGTATAAGGAACTTCTCTTGGTATTGAATTAACATTAATTTTTCCACTTCCTTGTGGACTGACGTTAAATGTAACAGGATAAATAATGTTTTCTTCAAAGTATATGAAAATTGTATCGTTTTCTTGTACTGCAAAAGATTGATTTGTAGCAGTTGAATTGCCATTAATATGGAAATTAGAACTGAAATATTGGAAATCCCATTGTGAATTAGATTGAGTTTGAATATCCATCTGATCACCAAAATTTACTGTTGTTGTATATGGAAATGAATTTATTATAGCTCCATTGATATTTGTGGTCGCATTACAATTATTTGGCTCTACAATAAATGTAATATCATGCGTTTGTGGCACAAAGTTTAAAATAATTACATCCTCAGAATTTACATTAAAATTAACATCAGGGGAATTATTGTTCGGGTTAAAAGTATGGTTTTGGCTTGACCATGAGTCAAATACCCAACCAATATTAGGGCTGCTTGTAAGCTCTACATTAGCACCATCAACAAAACTTTGTGAGTATGGGTAAGCTGGTACTCCGGCCCCGTCAATTGTCATATTACCAGTTCCTACAGGATTAACTACAAAAGATAGATCTATAGCGTCAAAGTAAAATATTATGGTAATATCACCTAATAATTCTAAACTAAATTCGCTGTCGGTTGGGTTATAAGCATATGCTTCATTACTTATAATTTCATAATTAGAAAAAATTCCGTTTTGTACTGCAAAATCAATATTAACGCCTCCGAAATATTCTCCATTCCATGGTGAGTTGTTATTGCCAATTTCAACACTATTAAGCTGTACTTCTCCCATTCCAACAATTTCTACAGTTACATTATATGGCCCTTCAATATCGTAACAATCTACAAGAGAAGAGTTTAATACATCACATCTTTCTAACATGAAGTCTTTCATGAAGGTTACGTTCGATTGCCATTCGCCGTAAGTACCACCCCAACGGTCAATTTGGTCTTGCATTTCTGGCTCAATTAAATTTATTAAACTATCTAAATGCTGAAGCATAAAATCACAAGAAAGATAAGTGTTTGATAGATCAGACCATCTGTTAATGTAATCATCAAAAAATTCTTCATTTTGACTTAAAGCGTTCCAGATAGGAATGTGACCTTGACCACCTATATTTCCAAGCGATTCAGGGTCGCATGGGTCAGCATCGGAGTCTGTATTTGGTACACCGCTATAATTAGCTCCATGATCAAAAGTGTTATCCATATCCCAAAGAACATATCTCCATTTTTTCTTGTCGCCGTCTTCTTTGAGTCCATGCCACCATGCAGTATTCCAATTTAGCCAATCCGCATTAACTATGTAAGAGTTTAAAATGAAATAATCCATAAGGCTACCAACATTATAAACACTTTTTACGTAATCATAATTTGCGAGGTCAGTCATGTCGTTATTAGTAACATAATCGACAAAATTATCCCAGCTATTAAAAACCGGACCTTGAGCTTGATCAGTTGTTAAAACATCAACCCAAGTCCCTCCCCATGTTTTAAGAAACTCTACAGAGTCTTGATCGTAATAATAGTCAGTAAAGTCTAAGTCATCAACTTTTTCTCTAAGCTCATAAAGACCCCAATAATCACCATTTAAATACATTACACATGGCTCGAATGACCTTTCGTCTAATCTCAAATCTGCAACTTGAGATAAAGATTGAACATATGCATCCCTAATGTGAGCCCCTGAATTTCCGTAAGAAAATGGATAGTTATCATTGGCTGCTGCCTTGACTATTAAACGTTGGTATTTATCTCTGTCTTTTCCATTAAATAATTCATCTTGTATAGCGTGATTATATCCAAATTGATCTCTTGTAATATAGTCGAAACCTCTTTGGGCATATGCCCATGAATCATTCCCGTGTTCGTTGAATTCTCCTCTAGCTTTATCTAAAAGAGAGCCATCGTTACTGTATATTTCAATTGTTCCTCTTGGTTCAAGACCACCATTACCATTTAATAAATTATCAACTTGAGCTCCTGAAACAGACATTATTTTCATTGTATGGCTAACCCCAATGAAAAAAGTACCATAATTCATGAAACTTGGTAAAATATTTGGATCTGCATCATATGAAACAGATTTTAAAACAGTAGTAGTGTTAATATTTATTGGCCCTGTGTAGAGATTATCGGTATTGTCAGGTAAACTTCCGTCTGTTGTATAATAAATTTGAGCTCCTAGGCTAGCTGTAATAGTGATGTCAATCGGGTTAGGATAAACACCTGCTTGACTAGAAAACTGAGGCGTTGAAGAATAAGATGTTATTGAACCTACGTTTGCATTTCCTAGTGATGGAGTGGTAAAAACACCCCAGTTTGGGTCACCATCTAATAGTCTTCCTCGGGAATGATTTGTTAAACACGGACGAATAAAAACCGAATCTTCCACGGTGACCCCGTCAGGGTTTGTTAAAATTACCCATTCATTTCCTTTTGTCTGATGTAATTTGTAATTTGTATGAACAGATGTACCAGTAATTTCATTTCTTCCCGAGCAGAATACTACTAATCTATCATTTGAATTTATTGTGACAGAGTTGTTAAATTGCCATTTAGTTAAGTTATCTGATTTATCGCTTAAATAGTAACCGCTTAAATCTACATCATTTGGTCCAGTATTATAAAGTTCAAACCAATCCTCATAATCGCCATAATTATCAGTAGCGTAGTCATAATTAGCGGCCGAATATTCATTAATAACTATTTGAGAGAAAGATGGAAGGCTGAAAAATAGCAAGATGTAAATAAAAAATCTCATATATATTTGAAAAATGTTAAGGATAATATTATATAGTACAAATATAAATCATTATTAATAATTATTCACCCTCCCTTTAAATTCTTACTTACTCATCTTATTATTTTTATTTTTATAATTTTACAAAATGTATTTTAAATTTATACTTATTCTTTTTTTTAAGCTATTCTCATTAAATATTTTAATTGCTCAATGTTCCATTTTTGTAGAAGATGTTTCCGTTTGTGAAAGTGAGCAAATTATAGTTATTCCCGATTTTTCTAGTGAAGTTTCTGACTTAGTCAATAAATACAACGTTCAAGAAATTGACTTTGAACCTATTGATATTTCTAAGTCTAATGACTTGGAAATGGGTGATGACCAAGTTTTTGGTCCATATGAAATAGGATTTGACTTTACGTTTTTTAATGAAGTGTTTTCACAATTTTGGATTTCATCAAACGGCTTTATAAGCTTTGTTGAATCTCCTACAACATATAATTCTTCTCCATTACCAAATGCAGGAGGGCCATATTCAGCTATTTTTGGCTCGTGGGAAGACTGGAATCCTGGTGGTGGTGGAGATATATTTTTCGCATCATTTCCTGGTAAACTTGTAGTACAATTTATTGATTTAAATTCTTATAATTGCGGAAATGATCCTGATACAACAGGTACCTTTCAAATTGTTTTACATAAAAACACAAATTATATTGATATTCATGTCAAACAAAAAATAGAATGTACAAATTCAGTACAAGGAATACAAAATTTTAATGGTACATATGCAGCTTTTGTGGAGGGTAGAAATTCTTTTTTATGGTCTGCTCAAAATCAATCTTTTCGATTTTCACCTCTTTCAACACAGTACTTGAATTGGTACGATTCAAACAATACGCAAGTATATTCTGGATGTCCTTTAATTATTGTGCCAGAGTATAGTCAAAGTTATAGCGTTGAGTTTAATGATGGTGATCAATGTCAATCATCAGATGATTTTTTTGTTGATGTTTCTTTACCTTTTCCTACGATAAGTGTTAATGGCAGCTTATTGCTGTGTGATATCTCAGGATATCAATATCAGTGGTTGCTAGATGGAATAGAAATTGAGGGAGCAAATGCTCAATATTATTCTCCTAACAGCAACGGAATTTACACTGTATCGGTTACAAATCAATTTAATTGTAATAAAATTTCAAATCCATTTGTAGTTGATTTCTCTAGTATTATTTCTCTAGATGAGATTTCTTATTTAAATGTATTTCCTCAGCCAAGTAATCGAAAAGTAACATTAAATGTAAATATAGATGGAGTTATACATTTACATGATATAAAGTCTAGACTTTTAAAATCTTTTGATGTGAACAAAGGACAAAATTTAGAGTTAAATCTAGAAAAGGGAATATACATAGCCAAGTTGGTCGATAGTAGCCGAACTTATGCTTATCAAAAAATTATAATTCAATAAAAAAGCCCTCATTATGAGGGCTTTTATTTTTTAAATTAAATTTACACTTCGCTTTACAAACTCGGTTAGTTTTTCTCCTTTTAAAAGGCCTTGAGATAGCAAGGCTAAGTCTAGAAACTGTTGAATTAATTGCTTGTTGTCTTTACTTTCATCCAAGATTTTAGAAACTAATTTATGGTTTGAATTAACTACCAGATTATAGTTTTCTGGTAATTGTCCGAACATTTGCATACCTCCTCCTGATAATTGTTGTTGCTCTTTCATTCTTCTCATAAATTCACTTTGAGTAATCATAAACGGAGCATCATCTGAAGATAAATTTTGAATTTGTACGGTGAATTTTTCTTTTTCAATTTCACCTTCAATTATTTCTTTTAATTTATTTTCTTCTTCTTCTGTTAAAAGAGATGGATTTTCGTCCTCTTTTTTAATTAGATTTTCAATTGTGTCAGCATCTACTCTAGCAAATTGGATGTCATTGTTTGTCGACTCTAGTTTAGAAATTAAATGGCTTACTAAAGGACCTTCTAGATTTAACACTTCATAACCCTTACTAGTTGCAGAATGTATGTAACTGTGTTGCTCCTCTTTGTTGTGAGTATAAAGCAAAACAGTCTTTCCTTCTTTGTTAGTTTGATTTTCTTTTATTCGATCGATTAATTCGTCAATCGTTGAGTATTTATTTTCTGTGTTTTTGTATAAGGAAAATGATTTTGCTTTTTCAAAAAACTTATCTTCTGTTAACATTCCATATTCTATAAACACCTTAACATCATCCCATATTTTTTCGAACTCTTCTCTATTATCTTTAAACATAGAGCTAAGTTTATCACCTACTTTTTTAGTAATGTATTTTGAGATTTTCTTAACGTTAGAGTCGGCCTGAAGATAGGATCTCGATACGTTTAGAGGGATGTCAGGCGAATCTATTACACCATGTAATAATGTTAAGAATTCAGGGACAATATTTTCAACATTATCCGTAATAAAAACCTGGTTGCTGTAAAGATTAATCTTATTTTTTTGAACCTCTAAATTGTTTTTTAATTTAGGAAAATATAAGATTCCAGTCAAATTAAACGGATAGTCAACATTAAGATGAATGTTAAAAATAGGATCGTTAAATTCCATAGGATATAATTCTTTATAGAAAGAATTGTAATCATCCTCATTTAAATCTTGTGGTTTTTTAGTCCAGGCAGGAACAGTGTTGTTTATTATGTTATCAACAGTTTTTTCTTCCTGAATAATTTCACCTTTATCATCTTTTTTCCCGTCCGGATTATTTTCAAAGATTTTTTTAGTGCCAAATTTTACACTTACAGGCAAAAACTTACAATATTTGTTTAGTATTTCACTAATTTTTGATTCTTGTAAAAACTCTGAAGAATCATCGTCAATATGAAGAATAATATCTGTCCCCTTAGTTTTCTTTTTAGTTTCTTCAATTGTATAATTTGGAGATCCATCACAAACCCATCTTACAGGAACACTATTTGCTTTTTGACTTTTTGTTATAATTTCTACTTCTTTCGATACCATAAAAGAAGAGTAAAAACCTAATCCAAAATGACCAATAATTGAGTTTTTAGAATCAACATCTTTGTATTTGTTTACGAACTCTTCAGCACCAGAAAATGCAATTTGATTAATGTATTTGTCAACCTCCTCTTTGGTCATACCAATTCCATTATCTCTAATAGTAATAGTTTTGTCTTTTTGAGACAAAATAACCTCTACTTTTAAATTTTCAACATTGGTTTTTAATTCTCCTATTGAAGAAAGAGTTTTCATTTTTTGAGTTGCATCTACTGCATTAGAGACAAGCTCTCTTAAAAATATCTCATGGTCTGAGTATAAGAATTGCTTTATAATTGGAAAAATATTTTCCGTTTGAACATTTATATTTCCTTTTTTTGACATAATAATTTTGTTTGATTAATAGTAATTGCAACAAGTATGCCAAAACCTATTAACTGCCAATATTGAAAAATAGAAAGAAATTTATTTGTCAAAATGGCAAAAACAAATAAATTTGCAAACCTAATTTTAACAAAATTTATAATATGAAAAATTCAAAACTTTTAATCTTACTATTCGCTATTGGTGTATTTGGTTTAACTTCTTGTTCTAACTGTGTAGAATGTGGAACATGTCCTGAAGATATTATCTTAACAGATGAAAGCGGTGCTGATGTTGAGTCATTAGAAATTTGTGAAGATGATGCTGACTCTAAAGAAGAGTATGATGATGCTGTTGCAATTATTGAAGGATTGGGTTGCGAATGTAAATAAGCAAATTACAAATTTAAAAAAATAGGATTCAGTTGTTGAATCCTATTTTTTTTAGCTAGTTTTTTGCTCTAAGCATTATAAGGTTTTTTAAAAATGTGTTATGCCTTTTAAGTTCTTTAACTTCTAATCTCAAAATGTGACTATCTGTTTGTAAATCAAATTTGCCATCGTTCGAGATATAGCTTAACTGATTATAATTGCAAGCAAGTTGATATTCCTCATTTATGTACCTAAAGTATATAACAATTCCATTTTTTCTTAATTCAATAGTTGCATAGACTAAATCGTTATGATTTAAGATATCTATTCCAAACTTATTTTTACTGATTTCAATTAGCTTGTATTTAGGAGACCCATCTATATTTTCTTTAAAAATTTCAATTAAAGAAAAGGACTTACCACTAATTTCCCTTACTTCTTGACTAATTTTTTTTTGATCTTGACTCTTTTTAAATAGCATTTTTTATATTTGTATAACAAAAGTATTAAAAAAGTTATACAAAACTATTTAAATCATTGGAAACATCTTTAGAAAATATTTATAAAAAATTAGAAAATTTTGATCCAGTTAAATACTCTAGTACTAGAAACTATATTGACGGATCAGTAAGTTACTTATCTCCTTATATTTCTAGAGGAGTTATCTCGACAAAGCAAGTTTTTCAGTTTTTACTAGACAAAGGCTATACCCTTAATAAAATGGAAAAATTTGTTCAAGAGTTAGCTTGGAGAGATTATTGGCAAAATATTTGGAAAGAAAAAGGGAGTTTAATTGACTCTGATTTTAAGAAACCACAAGAAGGTGTTTTAAACTATTCTACTCCAAATTTTTTACTTGATTACTCGAGCACGGTCGATGCTATAGATAAATCAATAAAAGAGTTTTATAGTAGCGGATATATTCATAATCATGTGAGAATGTATATAGCCTCAATTGTATGTAATGTAGGTAAATATCATTGGAAAAAACCTGCAAAATGGATGTATTATCATTTACTTGACGGAGATTGGGCTAGCAATAGTTTGAGTTGGCAATGGGTATGTGGAACAAATAGTAATAAGTTGTATTATGCTAATCAGGATAATATAAATAAGTATTGTTACTCAAGTCAGAAAAATAGTTTTTTAGATGTTGATTATCAAGATTTTGCTTCTCTACCTGTTCCAAATCCGCTTATAGATTCTATTGATTTAGATTTAAAAACTCCTTTACCAAAATCTTTTTCTTCTTTAGTTATAAAATCTGGACCCGTTTTTATTTATAATTATTACAATCTAGATCCTGATTGGCAAAGTGAAACAGAAGCAAATCGAATTCTTTTATTAGAGCCTTCTGTTTTTGAAAATTATCCAGTTTCTCAAAAGTCCATTGATTTTGCACTAGCTTTGAGTAAGAATATCAAAGGTATTCAGCTATTTGTTGGCTCTTTTGAGCAATTGCAAAAAATGACTAACGGAAATGAAATTATTTTTAAAGAACACCCATTAAATAATCATTACCAAGGAACCCAATTAGAAAGAGATTGGATGTTTAAAGTAAAAGGTTATTATCCTTCCTTTTTTAAATTTTGGAATAAAGCAAAAAAAGAATTTTTAAAAAAATAAAATATGTATTTAAGTAAGGAAGATATTTGTAAAACAAACAGAATCAAAAGGTTGAACTTAATTAACTCTGTTTCTGGTGTAAAGTCTGCAAATTTAATTGGGACTAAATCTGAAGGTGGTCAAAGCAATTTAGCAATTTTCAGTTCGGTAGTTCACTTAGGGTCAAATCCGGCTTTATTAGGTTTTGTTCTTCGACCTGATAAAGAAGTTAGAAGACATACTTACGAGAATATTACTTCTACACAACTTTTTACTTTAAATAGTATAGATGCTTCTTTTATTGAGAAAGCACATTATACTTCGGCTAAGTTTTCTGCTGACGAATCTGAGTTTGAAAAATGTAAATTAGAAGAGGAATATCTCAACGATTTTAGCATACCATATGTAAAAGAAAGCAAACTTAAAATGGGTTTGCAACTACAAGAAATTGTAGATATAAAAGTAAATTCCTGTAAGTTAATTGTAGGGTCAATAGAACATTTGTATCTTGATGAAGATACTATTGAAGAAAACGGACAAATAAACCTACAAAAGCTAAATACCGTAGGTATTGGGGGCTTAAATAGTTACTACAAGTTAGATCAGATAGGTCAATTTCCTTATGCTAGAAAATCAGAGTTGCCAGATTTTAGCAATTAGATTTATAAAAACATATTTAATCCTTATGTTTGTTACAGATATTGATAAGATAGGTGCAGAAAATAATTGTATATAACAACCATGAAATAGTTGAGAAAATAGACTCTATTTCTAACGCTTCTAACCTTCCTATTTCCCATTGGAAAGAATTACTTGAAATTTCAAAGAAAAGAAATGATCAAGTTTTTTTTATTGCTTTTATAAATAATGATGTATGCTATTGTGGAGCTATTTTCTCCAAAAATAAAAGAAGAATTGCTGGTATAAATTACTCTTGTTTATTTTTGTATGGGTATGATTTTTTTGATTTCAATTTTATTTATATAGATTCTGATTATTACACAGCTTATCTCTCTTACCTTAAAAAATTTGCTCAATCTCAAAGCCTTAATTTTATTAATCTAGAAAATTTATACCAAAATAAAAGAATAGAATCCTCTTTTAAATTACAAGAAGAAATATGTTTGTTAGATAGTTCAATAGATGATTTTTCTTATATCTATAGAAAGAAAAGTTTAATAAGAAAGAGAAAAAAGGTTGTTAAACAATTCGACTATCAAGTAAAGCATTTCAAAGGAGAGGAAATTACAGACGATTTAATTTGTCAATTAGTTAATTTACATAAAGAGCGTTGGGCTTTTGATGGTATTAAAAGTAGTTTTTATCAAGAAAATAGATTGGCTTTTTATACCAGTTGCAAATCCAATAAACTGTTGACTATCCTCTATTTGGATAATAATGTTATGGCAATGCACTATGGAATGATTTTAGATAAAAAATTAATTTTTCATACACCAGTTGTTAATATAAAATATTACCAATATTCTCCAATGTCAATGCTCTTATTAGAAATAGCTATTCATTGTGAAGAAAATGATTTAAATGAGTTGAATTTGGGTCTTGGAAGTGAGACTTATAAAAATAGATTCTCCAATTCTTTTCAAACATCTTATACTTATTATTTTCCATTAGGTGCATTTAACAAACTAAGGTTTTTCTTTCTGTTCCAACTAAGTAAGAATAAATCAAAATTTGAATCTTTATTAGCGTTATTAAAAAAAATATATCGTTCGAGTATATCTCTGAAAAACAAAGTATGTTTTTATAAATCTATGTCCTTACAAGTTAATGACATTAATGTTTCATCCTCTTTACAATTTAATGTTTGTTCTAGTTTTTCTGAGTTAGTGGTGGTCTTTAAAGAATCTAACGAAACTGTAAAAAGATACCATTACAATAGAATAATGAATAATGATAAGTTTTATTTTTTCTTAGAGGATAAAGAAATCGTTTGTTCTGGTTGGTTAACTCAAAAACCATTATTTGTTTCTGAAAAAAATAAAACATTAGATGTGAAAGATGGTGTTATTTTGTATGATTTTTACACTCAATCGAAGTTTAGGAATAAAGGGTATTATCAAAAATTGTTAGCTTGTATTTTAAATGATATAGAACCTAATTCAAAGGCTTATATTTATGCTCTTAAGTCTAATGTTGCTTCTAATAAAGCAATATTAAAAGCAGGTTTTGAATTAATAGATTCTTCAAAAATATTTTGATGGTACACTTTGTTTTATTTGTATTGCATTATTTAGGATTAAATCAGTTGTTTTATGCAATAACCAGAAAAAGGCAGAAAATTATTACCTATCATAACGTTATTAACGATAAATATTTTGATGATACGTTACATCTTGGAGTGAGTCATAGCCAAAGTGTTTTTAAGTTTCAGTTGAAGGAAATTGCAAAGACTAGTTTAAATTTTTCTACAGAGATTAATCAGGAGAATTCGGTTATGATAACTTTTGATGATGGTTATCAAAACAAATTTGTTTGTGCCAGACCAATTTTAAATGATCTTAATATTGGTGCAGTTTTCTTTATTACTTCTGATTTAATTAATTCTAAGCATCCTCTATGGGTTGATAAAATTTTACTTTGGTTTTCGTATGTGCCAAAAGGAAACTATGTGATAGATGAAATTTCATACTTTATTTCTGATAGTAATCGCCACACTAATTATAGTAAATTTTATAAACATGTTTTAGCTAACTACATTGAGTTTGACAATCTATTAGTGAAACTTGACTTAGCTTTTTCTTTTGATAAAATTTCAATGGATAAAACCTATTATAAATTACGTTTTGAAGGACTATCTAAAGAACAAATAACAGCATTAAAAGCTGATGGTCATTTGGTTGCTTGTCATTCTAAAAAACATTCTGTTTTATCGAAACTTTCAGAGGACCAGCTAAATCAAGAGTTAGAATATTGCCAGTTAAATCTATCGTTAATTTATAATAGCACTTATTTTAGCTATCCTTTTGGGGGTCATGATGAGGTTGATGAAAAAGTTGTAAATAAGCTAGAAAACTCTGCTTTTACTTATTCTTTTATGAATATTTGGAATTATAAGTTTACAAAATCCGACAGCAAAATAGAAAGATTTTCACTTCCAAATACAAAGAGGAAATACATTATTCATTCCCACTTATCTGGCTTATATTATTTTCTAAAGTCTTTTAAATAATAAATTGTATCAATAAAAATATTTAAATCACTTCTCCATGTTGTGATAAATCAAGTCCTTTCTTTTCTTGATCTTCTCTCACTCTCATTGGTAATATAATGTCCACCACTTTATAGATTAGCCATGAGCCTCCAAATGCATAAATGATAACAATTATACAAGCAATTATATGAAGGATAAAAGTGTTATAATGTCCATAAACTAGACCTACTTCTTTTGCAAATACTGCTGTTAAAATCATGCCGCAAATTCCACCTATTCCATGGCTTGCAAACACATCTAATGTATCGTCTATATATTTTGATTTTTTTATCCAAACAATGCTGAAATTACAAATGAGAGCAGTAGTAAAGCCAATTACCATTGAGTGACTAATAGTAACGTATCCTGCCGCTGGAGTTATTGCAACTAGTCCAACAATTGCGCCAATACAAGCATTTACCGCAGAAATCTTTTTGTTTTTGAAACGATCATACAAAACCCAAGTAATCATACTTGTTGCAGAAGCTATATTTGTGTTTGCAAAAGAGATAACAGCTTCGTAATTAGCAGATAATGCTGATCCGGCATTAAATCCGAACCATCCGAACCAAAGAAGTCCGGTTCCTAAAATGATAAAAGGGATGTTTGCAGGAACTGTTTTAGTTTCCTTTCTTTTGCCTAAATAAATTGCGCCACAAAGGGCAGCTAATCCTGCCGACATATGTACTACTGTCCCTCCAGCATAATCTAACACATGAAGCCCTTCAAATCCTTTGATGTTTATAAAGTCTCCAAAGTTGGCAAATATTCCATCGCTTGCCCATGTCATGTGAGCTAGAGGAGAGTAAATGAAAATGCTAAAAAGCACCATAAATAACAAATAACTTCTAAATCTTATTCTTTCGGCGAAACTTCCTGTAATTATTGCAGGAGTTATTATTGCAAACTTAAGTTGAAATAAGGCAAAAAGAAGGTAAGGGATATTACTATTTCTTGTTTCAATATTATTCAAAAAAGCAAATTGAAAAGGATTACCTACGATCCCTAAGCCTGCTACAGAATCTCCAAACGACAAACTAAATCCGAATACTACCCAAACAATAGTAATTACACCTAAGGCAATAAAACTTTGTAAAAGGGTAGAGATAACATTCTTTTTGTTTATCATTCCTCCATAAAAGAAGGCCAAGCCAGGTGTCATTAGTAGAACAAGAGCACTAGCTACTATCATCCATGAAGTGTCAGCACCGTTGAAGTTATTATCGCTATTGAGAACTAGTTGCTCTGAAAAGAATAAGGATGAAATTATTACAAAACATAAAATTAAGAAGAATGTTTTTCTGTTGTTAAACTTCATTGCAATAAAATTTAATAATATAATTACCTTAAATAAATAACATCTTTATTTTGGCGATATTCGTTAATTGTCCTTTCTTTTTTAACTGGAATGATTTCTTTTTTATGCTTGTCAAAGAGTTTCATTAAGTTATTGTAAGAAGGGTCTTCTTTTTTAAAAAAATATTCTTTATCTCTGTTTTGTGATGAGTATCTTTTCTCTAGTATTTCATTTTTAATATTTAAAAAATATTCTGAAACAGAATCTAATCTATGGACAACAATTTTTATCATTTTGAATCTTAATTTAGATTGTAAATTTATACAAATAGAGTGTTATAAGTGTCATAAATACTAGTTTAATGCAATATAAAAGTCAAAAATAAATTAAATATATGTTTTTAGTTTAGAATTTATTTTTTTTACTTTATTTTTGACACTTAAGAATTAAAATTTAAATATTATGAAAAGTTTGATTGATAAATTGGATTTAGAAATTTTAAAATTATTGTCCCAGAATTCTAAAATTAGCTATACGGAAATTTCTACAAAATTAAAAGTGTCAAACACAACTGTACATGTGAGGGTTAATAGGTTACAGAAGCTAGAAGTTATTAAAAACTTTACAATAACGATTGACTATAATAAGTTAGGTTTTTCCTACGCCTGTTATATGGGTATATATATGGATAAAGCTTCTCAATATGAAAATGTTCTCCAAGAATTATTGAAAATGGATAATATAACTGGGATGGACTTTACAACAGGTAAGTTTAGTTTATTTTGTAAAATAAGAGCATTAGATTCTCAAGATGCAAGAAGAGTAATAACTAAAATTCATAAAATTAGAGGAGTAAATAGAACAGAAACTTTTATCTCATTAGAGCAGTTGTTAAACCAAAAAGAAAGTTTATTATCAACTGTTGAAATGTACAGTTAAATCCATGGCTTATTTTAGTTCAATTTTATCAATAATTAGTTCGAAATTTTCTTCTTTTTTATTACCAATTAAAAATGCAATTTCATTTAATTCTTCCGAAGAGAAATTCCCTCTGTTTAATCGCCTTCCTCTAAAAGAAGGGTACATATCTTTTAATGGTATTTCAATTTCCTGCCAATTGTTATTGGTGTCAAAATTATAGATATATGAAAAATAAGTGTTCCGATTTGGTTTTACTCTAAATTGATAAGTCTTTCCATCACCACGAAGACGAATCACTATTTTAGTTAAATCTTTTACTTCTGTATTTTTAAATCGATATCTGACTGATGAAAACCCGCCATTATTTTTTAATGAAATCACTCCTTTGAAAACCCCGTGTCCGTCCTTGTTTATCATGAAATCACTTGTAGATTTTCCGCCCATAACATCATCGTTTACAATTCTCCAATCTTTAATATCTACATTATTAGAAAAGTCGAATAACATTATTGAATTTGTCGACATAAATACACAAAAAATTAAGGTTAAAATTTTCATAAACAACATTGAATATATTGGTACAAAGATATCATCTTTTCTTGTTTTTCTTTTTTAGATTCTGAATTTTATCACCTCTTCTAATTGGTTTTTTAAATCGTTCTTTCAATACTTTACTATATGGTTTCTTTTTAGTTTTTACTCTATCATTTTTTGCTAATTTTTTGGCATCTTTTGGTTTTGTATTCGAATCATTTTGATTTAAATACTCATTATCATGATCTAGTGGTTTATCTTTTTCTTCTGCAGTTAATTGGCTAGAAACCTCTATTTGAGGCGGAAACTCTATTTCGTCAATAAAGTAATTCATTAAAGATTCTATTTCTTTTTTCAAAGCAGATTCTTTTTCATTAAAAAGTAGAATAGAATTCCCTTTTAGTTGCGCTCTACCAGTACGGCCTATTCGGTGGATATAATTTTCAGGGTAAAACGGAGTGTTAAAGCTGATAACAGTACTAATCTCCTTAAAATCAATTCCTCTAGAAATAACATCTGTTGCCACAAGAATTCTTTGCACACCTTGCTCAAATTTTTCAATAGACTTGATTCGATTATTTTGTTCTTTTCCGGAGTGAATGACAGAGATCTCCGATTGAAATTGCAATAACTCTCCTAACATATCACCACTTTTTTTTGATCCGACAAAAATGAGCACTTTTCTATATTCTTCTTTGTCTAAAAGTAAGTGGTTTAATAAGTTTAATTTTGTGTAGAAGTTGGGAGCGAAGTATGATTTTTGATTTATATTTTCTAGAGGAGTACCGCTTACCGAAATTGTTTTCTTAATAGGGTTTATTAAAAAATCGTTAATAAGTTTATCAACGTAGGAGGTCATCGTAGCTGAAAAAAAGATGTTTTGCCTTTTATTTGGTAATTGTTGGAAAATATGATTCAATTGTGTTTTATATCCGAAGTCGAGCATTATATCTACCTCATCTATAACTATTTTCTTTATAGTTTTTAATCTTAAAACATTGGCTAAGATTAAATCATATAATCTTCTAGGAGTACCAACAATTATATCTAACCCGTCATTAACCGCTTTTTTTTGAGACTTTATATTATTCGAGCCTCCATAAACTCCTGCAACTCTTAGGCTTATATATGGACTTAGTTTTTCTATTTCTTTTACTATCTGGATAACAAGCTCTCTAGTTGGAGCTAAAATTAAAACTCTAGGATGTTGTTGTTCTGAATAGGTTAAATCTTGTAAAATAGGGAGTAAATACGCAAATGTTTTTCCAGTTCCTGTTTGTGCAATTCCTACAAAATCTGATCCTGAAAGAATACTACCATAGGACTCTTTCTGAATAGGAGTTAAATGAGTAAACCCTAAGTCTGAAATTGCCTTTTTTAGTTGTTTTTTTAGTTTTAAATTTTCGAAAGTATTCATTATACAAATAAAGTATAAAACTATTAAATCTTATGCTTTTTAAATTTGGTTTTTTACTAAAAAGCTATTAGCTAAGTTTTAAAGAAGAAAATCAAAAAATCTATTTTTTTTGTAATATTTTAAAGAAAAACAATGAAAAAACGCAAAAAATCAACTATTTTTGATAAATAATTTGATTTTTGCAACATTTGGTTGGGTGTGAAAATTTCTTACACTTTTATCAATACAAAAATAAATATATTGAATTCCACTGATAAACAAAACTTCCAAACATTAGATAATTTAGTTTCATCTCTTACTAATGAAGAGGACCCCAAAAGGTTTGGTGATATTTTTCAATCTATCAATTTACCGATAGAAGCATATTCAAATTTTTGCTCATGGTCTTCAGAATCCTACACAAGAAACTGTATTTTTGAAAACGAAAAATTTGAACTTATTCTTATTTGTTGGCAAAAAGGTCAGTCTACCCTAATTCATGATCATGGGGGTGAAGAGTGCTGGGTAAAAGTTGTAAAAGGATCTTTTAAAGAAACTATTTATAATCTTAATAAGAATAATAAATTAACAAAAGTTAAAGAATTAGTTTCAAATGTAAATGAAGTAACTTACATGATTGATTTTATGGGTTATCATCGACTGGAAAATTTGTCAGATAAAAATAGTATATCCCTTCATTTATATGCTAAACCAATAAAAATCTGTAAAGTTTTTGATGAAGACTCTAAACAATTCATTCACAAAAAATTATCTTATAATACTGCCCCACAACTGGTGTCACATCATAAATATTAATACATGTCAGAAATAGAAAACGATTTAGTTTTATTTAATCAATTAGTTGAAGTCTTATTTAATGAAGAGGAGTCAAATCCGGTTGCTTCTAGAATAGACTCCGAAAAACTTTATAGCGCACTAGATTTATCGTTAAACGACTCCGCAATGGTTGATGATTCGTTTAAACAACTTTTGCGTGAAATACTTTTGTCAACTCCAAAAACAGCAACTAATTTATTTTTCAACCAATTGTTTGGTGGCAGACAAAGTAAAGCTATTTTAGGAGATTTGCTAGCAGTGATGCTTAATAACAGTATGTATACTTATAAGGTTGCTGGCCCACAAGTTGGAATAGAGCAAGAAATTATTAGAAAGTCTTGTGATATGATAGGCTATGGTCCACAAAGTAACGGAACCTTTCCAGCTGGAGGATCCATGAGTAATTATATGGCTTTAGTAATGGGAAGAGACGCTAAAGACCCTGGTTTTAGACTAAATGGAATGTCGAAGCCTATGACAATTTATACTTCCGAACTTTCTCATTATTCTAACTCTAAAAATGTAAGTTTCGCAGGAGTTGGAAGAAATAATTTAAGGTATATCAAAACCGATTCTGTAGGTCGTTTAATTCCGGAGTTGTTAGAAGAGCAGATCGTTACTGACATTAATAATGGTTTTGTTCCAGCTTATATTAATGCTACAGCAGGAACAACAGTTTTAGGAGCGTTTGATTCCATTGATGAAATTGCTGATATAAGCGAAAAATATAAAATTTGGCTGCATGTTGATGGTGCTTACTGTGGAAGTGTAATTTTTAGCGATAAATACAATCATTTAATTAAAGGAGTAGAAAGGTCTGATTCATTTAGTTATAATGCTCATAAAATGCTTGGTACTCCTTTGACCTGTTCTGTTATTTTAGTAAAAGATAAAAAGAATTTACACTATTCGTTTAGTAATGATGCCGATTATTTATATCAAACTGATGGTGATGACTTTAATTTAGGCAAGACATCATTTCAGTGCGGAAGAAGAAACGATGCATTAAAATTTTGGACGCTTTGGAAATCTTTAGGTACAAATGGGCTTAAAAATATTGTAGATCATCAGTTTACTTTAGCTAATGTCGCCTTAGATTACATTAGAAATAACCCAGATTATACTCTCTATAGCTTTGACGATTCTATTTCAGTTTGTTTTAACTATAAAGATATCGATCCTATGGTGTTATGTACTTCATTGTATGAACATCAGGTTACAGTAGTAGGTTTCGGAACCTTTAATAATGACACCTTTGTTCGTTTTGTTACAATTAATGCTAACAATAGTGAAGCAGATATACTCAACTTCTTTAAGGTACTGGAAGAGTTTGTTAGTGAAAATCCAAATTTGAAAAAAATTAAAAGGGAATCTTTAGTTTAGTTTTTTACTGTAATAAAATTTTATGATTACTTGTGTTTTTTTCACTAATTATTGAAAGATTGTATACACCTTTTGAATGTCCTGATAAATCAATCTTTCTAGTTTGTTCTCCTTTGTTTTTTATTTGTTTTTCAAAAATTTCATTTCCTAAAACATCAGTTATTTTAATTTGATAATTATTGTTTTCGTTAAACCATTTCAAATAAAATATGCCTGATGATGGATTAGGAGAAATATTAATGATGGGGTTATTTTCTACTATAGAACTTGCATTACATTGTTCTTGACAATCTTCTAATGAGTTATAAACTCCGCTTCCATTCATTGGATCAACGCAGCCGTTGTTATTGCAGTTGTAAGTTTCCATTATTGCTTCGCAAATAAGTAAGTCAGAGTAACTTTGAGGAGTTTCGTTGTCTATGTTCTCATTAATTACAAGCTGGCCTGAAACATCGTAAACTTCATAGCCAATATCTTCAATTAAAAATCCCCCTGAATTATACTCAAAATTAAAAACATCATTGTAATTAGCTTGTAAATAAGTTGTTTGTAAGGAGCCAAATGGCATAGGTATTTCTAAATCTAATTGATTATTTCTGTAAACTTCTAATGAAGCAGTCAACCAACCGTATTCATAGTAACTATATGATTTTATAGTTATTTCTCCGCAATATTCTTTTCCAACAGATTGGCATGCTATTAATCCTACAGTACTTCCTATTTGGCTATTGCCTGATTCGGTTTCTTGAACAATTAGTTGATTTTCTTGATTGTAAAGTTTGTAGGATATATTACCATCAACATAGTTTATGGGCACAAAATATATATTTATTTCATCACCGGAATCTACTCCAAACTCATAGCTCTGAGAACTTGATCCTTCAAAGACCGTAATATTATCAATTAGAGTTTCGTTTACTTCTAAAGAGATATAGTGTTCGCCCCATCCTTCCTCTGCAAATGTAGTTTGTAATTCTAAACGCCAAATACCACAGCTTCCTTCTGTTACTGGTATAGAAGGCTTTATTACTGCGTCTATTATATGAACAACACCGTTATAAGCGTATACGTCAGTAACCGTAACTTCTACCGTATTTTCGTTTCCTATTACATAAAATGAACTATCAGAATAATCGAATTGTAACATATTACCCTCCAAATTTGTAACAAAATTTCCTGAATACATTTCAGCGCTTGTAGTTTGATTTTGAACTATATGATTAAAAACAATGTTACTAAGAAATTGAGATTCTAATAGTTCTTCTAATGTCCAATTCATAGATTGAGCATAAGTTTCAAAAGCAGAATCGGAAGGAGCATAAACTGTCCAAGGTCCAGGGCTATCGTAGCTATCATCAATTATCACTTGAAAGGAAAGCTCATCATCGTAGCCTAAATTTATTATTGCTTGTTCTAAAATTTGATGGTCTGGACTTTCTGTAATAAACTGCATAACATGAGCACCAGGTAATCCTTGTGGAGCTAAGCACTTATCAATAACATGAATTACTCCATTATATGCCATATTATTAGAGTTAGTTATTTCTGCATCATTTACAAATATTCCATTATTATTTTGTGTAACATCAATGGCTTGTCCTTGTGCTGATATTAATTGTAGACCGTTAGTAAGATCTTCTGTAGTCCAAATTCCAGGAGCTATGTGGTATTCCATTATTTCTGGAAAATCAGGGATGTTAAGAGCATCAAACTGATTTAAATTCATATATTCTAAAATTTCATTTACTGCATCACTATTTGGCACAAACAATGTCCATGGACCGCTGTTGGTTAAATATTCAGGAGTAAACGACTGAAAAGCATAATAAGATTCAAAAATTGGCTCTTGATTTTCTTGCATTTCAATAAACAAATCATTTAAATCAAAAGCGTCTACAACGATATTAAGATTCATCCCAAACTCAGCATTAAAGTTTAAACTACAATCAAAATTATATACTCCTGGAGTTTCAAATTCAATAACTCCCATACATACTCCTTGTTCGTTTCCTGCAGTATCGTTTAAGAAATATTCCACAGGATTATTAAACGGTTCTCCTGTTACTGTATTTGAAATTCCATTGACAGTATGGTTTCCTTCTAAATTAATGAATGCAACAGAATAGCCAATCGGAATAGTAATTTGAGAAGGAGTAAATTCAAAATTTGTAAGAAAAATATTTGTATCTGCTTCACATTGAGCATTAATATCTAAGCTAAAAAAATAAAGAAATATGAATAAAAAAAGGATAATCGATTTCATTTTGTTTTGTTAAGTTAAGGATTTTAAATCCACATTTTATATGTAGATCAATTTTTTTAGAGCTATAGCTCAACAATAATATCGTTTTTTCGATTTATAAAGTCATAAGGAGCGTTATAGCCTAAAAAATAAAATTTATTGGAATGGGTAATACCTTCTTTTTCTAATTCACTAATTAATTTTTGCTTGTATTGTTCAATTTTTTCATCATTTGCCCACCCTCCAAAACGAATAGCAGCAACTCTCTTAGCTGGAATTTCTTCAAAAATTATTTGGGTTTGATTAGGGATTGGTAAAGATTCTTTATTATACTTTTTAGGGACTAAAAACATCATCTTTATAGAGTCTTGCAACGACATGGCCACCGGAGAGGTCATTGCAATTTTCTCATTCTTCTTATTTCCACCAAAAATATATCCAGCTAAAATTGAAAATCCTTTTCCTGATGCGTCTTTGTAGTTGCTCTCCGTAAGTTGAACAGATGTAAATAAACTAGCTTCATAGTCTCTTATCTCGAAATAATCATATTTCGAATCAAGGAAATAATTATAAGACTCAATATTTTTTTGCTCGTTTGTCGCAAAAATTTGTAATGCAACAAAACCAATAAAGACTATTCCAATAAATATTACTTTCATTTTTTTAATTTTAGGCTAAATTATAAGTTTTTTTCTATAAAACTCATGGTTAAAAAACTACTCTATTTTAATATAAAGTAAAAGGGCTAGGGTCTCTTGACAAATCTATCATTGCAAACCACAATGATAAAATAGTTAAAATAAAAACAGCAACTAAAATTCTTTTATTACGGTCTTTTAATGTGAATTTATCATTTTTTTTAGTGCTATAAGTTTTAAAAAAATACATTGGGCTTAATCCGAATAATGATAGTGTAACACTCCATGTGATTAAAAAATCTGCATAAGGCCATCGCATTATTTTAAACAAAACCCCTAATGTGATAGCACTCATAAATAATGCAGCTATGGATTCAAGTATTTTTTTTTGCTTTAATAAAGAAACTATTAATAATGGAACGAATCCAAATGAAAACAGCAAAAATCCTGACGAAAGCAACATTCCTGCTCCAGGCCAGTGAAAAGCTTTAAATAAACAAGCTACAATTATTAATATTGAAGAACTAATTCCTATTTTAAGACTAAAATTTTTCATAATTAAATATATCAAAAACAATCTATTTAAACTTAAACTTCTTTAAACATCTAAAAGTTGCTGAAAGAATCGCATAGTTGAATTCTATATTTTATATTTGTAAATAGACAAAGAAATACAATATCAACTTAAATTTAGTAAATTTATATGCTGAATTCCAAATCTATTTCCTTTTCGTACGACAACAGTAATTTTTTTCATTTTCCAGATATAAAGCTGGACAAAGGGGAAGATTTATTAGTCTTAGGTCAGTCAGGAGTTGGAAAAACTACTTTAGTCCAGGTTTTAGCAGGTTTGTTACAACCAAACACAGGAAATGTAACTATTAATGGTACAAATCTTCAAAATTTATCTACTAACGATTTAGATCAATATAGAGGAAGTCATATCGGGATGGTTTTTCAAAGACCACATTTTGTTCGTAATTTATCAGTTTTAGATAACCTTCTTTTATCTCTATACCTTTCTAATAACAAGAAAGACAAAGAGTATGCTTGTTTAATTTTAGACCAAATTGGTTTAAGAGATAAAATTTATAAAAAGCCTGATGAGTTAAGTCAGGGAGAACAACAAAGAGTATCAATTGCTTTGGCTGTTGTTAAAAAGCCCGATTTAATATTAGCCGATGAGCCTACTTCTAGTTTAGACGATCAAAATTGTCAGAATATAATTTCGCTTTTGAAAGAGCAATCTGCGGAGTCGAAATTAGTGATTATCACTCACGATCAGAGGTTAAAAAGTCAATTTGATAAATCGATTACATTATGAATATTAGTCGATTAAGTTGGATAAATTTAAAAAGTAATACGCTCAATACCTCATTGAGTTTGTTACTTATGGCTTTTGGTGTTGGTATCATTTCACTTTTACTGTTATTAAATAACGGATTTCGACAGAAGTTAGAAAATAACCTTAAAGGAATTGACATGGTAGTAGGTGCCAAAGGAAGTCCTTTACAGTTGATTCTTTCATCAGTTTATCATTTGGATAATCCAACAGGTAATATTTCGTACAAAGAAGCTAATAAGCTCTCAAAAAACCCGATGGTCAAGTTAGCTATTCCTTTGTCTTATGGAGATACTTATAATGGCTTTAGAATTGTAGGTGCTAGCTTTGACTATACTGATTTGTTTGAAGTAAAACTAAAAGAAGGACAATTATGGAGTCATACCTTAGAAGTTGTAGTTGGGAGTGTAGTGGCAGAATTCAATCAATTAAAAATTGGAGACACTTTTGTAGGCTCTCATGGATTAGTTGAAGGTGGGCATACACATGATAATCATCCTTATACGGTAGTTGGAATATTAGAAAAATCAAATTCTACCGTCGATCAATTAATACTTACAAGTACAGAAAGCGTTTGGAATGTCCATAACTATGAGTTAGACGACCAGGTTTGTGATGGTTCTCACGACCACAGTCATCCAGTAATTCCAGAAAACGCTACTATTACTGCTATGTTAATTAAGTTTAAAAGTCCTGTTGCTCTTTTAAGTTTACCAAGAAAAATAAATGAAAGCACCAATCTTCAAGCAGCAGTGCCATCTTTTGAAATAAATCGTCTAATCAATCTTCTTGGTTTTGGTGTTCAAACAATTAATTTGATAGCAATTATAATTATTATTGTTTCCGGTTTGAGCATCTTTATTAGTTTATTTAATTCTCTTAAAAAAAGACGCTATGAGTTAGCTTTGATGCGTGTGCATGGAGCAACAAGGTGGCAGCTAGTCAAATTAGTACTCATGGAAGGAGTTTTCATTTCTGTTATTGGCGCTATTTGTGGTGTGTTAATAAGTAGAATTACACTAATCTTAATGTCCTCATTTTTTGAATTTAATAATAGTTTAAGTTCAATTCCTCTTGATTTTATACAAGAAGAGTTATGGTTAATTCCTATTACCTTAATGATTGGCTTATTTGCCTCATTAATACCTTCGATTCAAGCCTTTAATATTAACATTCCAAAAATACTTTCCAATGAGTAGATTGATTGTTTTGTTTTTTATCTTAACGCCTATTTTAGGTTTTTCTCAAATAGAAATAACTTGGGAAACACTTTCGGATGTAGAATTTTCAGACATATATATTGATGAGGTTGATGAATATTTTTTATACCCACATTTTGGACAAAGTGTAAGAGAATTAGAAGGAAGTGAATTAATACTTACCGGATTTATTTTAGCACTCGATCCTGCAGACAATTATTATGTTCTTTCTAAAGGTCCGTTTGCATCGTGTTTTTTTTGTGGTGCAGGAGGACCAGAGACCGTTGTTGAGTTAAAGCTCAAATCAAATAAAGATTATTTTGTAATGGATCAGATGGTTACTATCAAAGGAGTTTTAAAACTCAATCCGGATGACATTTATCAATGCAATTATATATTTGAACAAGCTGAGGTTACTAGTAAGTAGTTTTTTATTTTCTATTTATAAGAAAGTAACCAAGGCAAATTGCCAATATTGATATACTAAATACTAAGATGTCTTCAGAGGTTTTAAAATTTGGGGTTAACTTCAATATCTTTTCGAAGAACTTTACTATTAATACAATTATAATTACCTTAATTATTTTGTTTTTAAGTTGATCTAAATTGTCAATTTTTAAGGTAGACTCTGCAAATTTTCCTTTTGCAAAATCGATTTCACTTATAAAAAGTTCATAAACTCCAAAGCCAAAGATAAGTAATACAATTCCTATTAAAAACATATCAATTGAAGAGATGATTTTAAATAGTAAATCATTGTTGTTATTTATATTTGAATTGATCAAAGGATTTTCATATGCTATAGAATATAAAATATCCCAGCTACCTATTAAAAATAGGGTTATTGATGCAATAATAGACAACACTACAGATAGAATCACTATATATCTCAGATTCCAAAGTGTTTTTTCAAAATAGTTTTCAAATTTAGACATTGTTTTTTTGTTGATGTAAACTTATCAAATATATAAAAATGTGGTTTGTTTTTGTTTAAATTGGTTTATTAAGTTTTAACGTTTACTTTAATAAAGATTAAGTCATTTTGATGTTTGAATGGGATTTCAGCTATTTGCGCTTTTAAAGAAAATGAAATAATTGAAAGAAAGATTACTATAGTTTTTTTCATGAATTAAAGATTAGTTATTTTCAATAATAACGTATTGGAGTTACTTTATTGTTTCTAAAATATTGTTTTTTTATAAATTTTTTAATGTCGATTTAAAAATAAATTATGATGTATATATTAGTTTTATAAATTGAAATATAATTTATCAATGTTATATTCAGGTTTTATTATGTGCCCTTGTCCTTTCATAATAAAAGTTTATCGCTCAATCTTCCTTGTTTTATATTGCTTTGGGTAAAGTCTTTAGTATTTTTGGGAATTATAACTTAATAGTTATATTTATTTAAAGTTTTGTTATGAATACATTTGAAATTAAATATCAAGGAAATTTAAGAACTAGCTCAATTCACCTAGATTCTGGGTCTGTGATAAGCACAGATGCACCAAAAGACAACCATGGATTAGGAGAAACCTTTTCGCCTACAGATATGGTTTGCTCAGCATTAGCTAGTTGCATTTTAACTATTATGGCTATTGCCGTAGAGAAAAATAATATTGACATAAAAGGCACGACAGCCATTGTTAAAAAAACGATGGAAAATAATCCTAGACGAATTTCCAAAATTGAAGTTGATTTAACTTTTCCAAAACAATACGATACTAAAACGAAAGCTATTTTAGAGAGAGCCGCTCACAACTGTCCAGTCCATCATGCACTCTCACAAAGCGTAAAAAAAATCATTTCTTTTACATATTTAGATTCAACAAAAAAATAAATAATTATTCTTCTATAATTGTATGTTCAACCATGAATTTCTGCATTTTAACAGCTGCCCATATTCCATAAATACCAAAAGTAATAATTGTTAGTAAATACCAAATAATAAACTTGCCAAGAAGAGCGCTACCTTCTCCTATAAACTTAACTTTTCTGCCGTTCAAAGTAGTATTATTTGCCTTCCATCGTTGTAATCTACATAAGGCCCATGGCGTACCTATTCCTAAAGTTAAAACAATTATAAAGTAGCAAATCAAAATAGTTACAAAATAACCGCCAACATCTTCATTAAATTCAAATTGATTTTTCATTTTTTAAGTTTTATAAATTAATGTCTAAGTTATAAAAATAGGTATAAAAAAACTACCACACAATTGTTAGTATTACGCTTTGGAAGACCTTATGATTCTTTTTTGAATTTTGAATTTGTTTAGGTTGAATGCTTGTTAATTTGGTAATTTATCTTTTAAATTTTTTATTTCTAGAATTCTTATTTCTATTAGCAAAAAACTCTTGTTTCCTCAATTGTTTTTCTTTTTCGAATTCTTTCTTTTCTTTAGCATTCATAGGTTTATCAGTTTGAGGAAACGGATGATCTATTATTATTTCAATATCTTTTTTTATTAATTTTTCTATTTCTTTAACATATACATTTTCTTCTGGCTCACAGATAGAAATAGCAATTCCTTCTTCTCCTGCTCTCCCACATCTTCCTATTCTATGTACATATGTTTCCGATTCGTTAGGGATATCATAGTTTAAGACAAAACTCAATTTATCAATGTCAATTCCTCTTGCAGCAATATCGGTAGCTACTAAAACTCGTATTTGAAACTCCTTAAACAACTGTAATGCTTTTTGTCTCTGATTTTGTGATTTGTTTCCATGAATTGCTAATGCTTCAATTTTATTCTTTTTTAAATTACGAACTATCTTATCAGCACCATGCTTTGTTCTTGAAAATAATAGTAATTGATTGATATTTTTGTCCTCTAAAATATAAAACAATAGATCTTTTTTATCTGACTTATTTGTGTAGTAAATATACTGTTTAATGGTTTCTGCAGTAGACGATACAGGATTAACAGATATTTTTTTAGGTTGTTTTAATATTTGTGATGAAAGATTTATAATGTTTTTAGGTAAGGTAGCCGAAAAGAATAAAGATTGACGTTCTTTAGGTAGCTTATGTAATAACTTTTTAATGTCATGAATAAAACCCATATCTAACATTCTGTCTGCTTCATCTAGTACGAAATAAGCAACATCTTTTAATGATATAAAACCTTGATCCATTAGGTCTAGCAGCCTTCCTGGAGTTGCTATTAATACATCTGTTCCTTTAGCAAGCTGGTTTGTTTGAGATCCTTGCTTAACTCCACCAAAGATTACAGTGTTTCGTATGGAGTTATATTTTGAATAGTCTGTAAAGTTTTCTCCAATTTGAATAGCAAGTTCTCTAGTAGGAGTTACTATTAAGGCTTTTATTTTATTTTCCCTTTTTTCCTGAATTAAATGATGTAAGATTGGCAATGCAAAAGCTGCTGTTTTACCAGTTCCTGTCTGGGCACTTGCTAGCAAATCATTCTTCTTTAATGCAAAAGGAATTGCTTTCTTTTGAATAGCAGTTGGTTGAGTGTAATTTTGATCTTTAATAGCTTTGAGTAAGCTAGGATGTAAGTTTAAATCTTCAAATTTCATATACAATTAATCTTCTAAATTTTTGTAAATGTAAGTTTTAATTTACCTCTATAGCTTTTTTTATGCAGTGAATGATTACTCAGCTAACTAATAAACTTAATTTGGAAGCAATAAAAACAACAACTTTTCTTTAATAAAAAAGCGGGAACCTATCTCAAAATGAGAAGCATTCCGCTTTGGTGGAACTAAAAGTTCTTATTTCGATATGCCAAAATTGAAGAGAACTAAAAAATATTTATGGATTTAAAAATAGTTTCACCTCTTTTGGGATTCATTTTGAATTATATAATTAAGAATTTTCATTTTTTAAGAATATTATAAAAGTGTAATAATCTTCCTTTGAATGGAGGTTTTTTAGTCGGCATTAGTATAAAATGAATCTTAAATTAATTTTAAAATAATACAGTTCGCACAAAATGTAATTGTAGCAATTTGTTTAGTCCGCTGTGCTTAATTTCTCGTAATAAATCCAATTATCAATTAATAAATTGTCTCTAAGTTGTTTGGCTTCAGCTAGTTCAAATGTTTTAATTGCATACAAATAAAAAAGTTTGTTCTCGCTAAAATAATTATTAGTGTCTACATCTTTAGATTTAGCGAATTTCTTTAAGTTAGATTCGTTACTAAAAACACCAATAACTACATAAAAAACCTCTTTTGCAAGATTAGAAGAAGAAGGTATGCTTTGTTTTGTTTCAATGGTTGGTTGTAATTTTTCTTCTTTTATTTCACTTTCAAAGCTTTGTTCTTTTAAGACTGAAATACCTTCTATTAGTGCCGTTTCTAACGAATCGGTATTATTTTCAAAGTAAGTTGAAATATATTCTTCTTTAGAAATAATTGTTGGAGAATCTTTTGCTTGATCAATAAATGAAACTTTTTCTATTTTTTTATCATTTTCTAGTTTTGGCGCTTCATTTTCATCGTATTGCTCTATAGCATTAGATTTATTGTTTTTTGTAATATTAAATTTGAAGCCTACAAAGAGATCAATTTGATTGTCGTTTTTAGAATTTATAGAAATATCTCTGAGGTTAGACGAGTTGACATTATCTAATAAATCTGTAAAGTTATTCCTGTAATTTGCTTTTGCTGAAATTTCAAAGTTATTGAGTAATTCGTATGAGCACTCGATTGATGGGCCGAGGCTGAAAAAATAAGTGGGATAATCTTCCAGCTCATCAATGTTTAATTCTGATAAAGATGATTCAAAATCATTTTCTGAAAAATAGCCAAGAGTACTTAATTCATCAAAGGTAAAGTCTTCATATTTTAGGTCTTGAGAGTTCACTAAATTTGAATATATATCAAAATTAGAGACGCTCGCATTAAATCCTAAACTGAATTTTAGCTTTTCTATATATCCTAAGTCTATGCCATAACTTAGGTTTAAAGTTTGAATATTATTTTCAAAGTTCAATAAAATTTGATCGGTATTTGTAACCTTTTCGTCATAAGATAAGTTTGCGTTTATATAGTCTATTGCGAAATAATTTTTATTGAGGTGATAGGAAACACCAATGTTTGAAGATAATTTTGACTTTGTTTCTAAATCAAAAAGTAAGTTAGAATTTCCTTTGTAGTAAAAAACTTTAACCTGCTGAGAAAAAGCCGATAAACTAAACGATACAAGTAATATATAAATAAAGAATCTTAGGGTATTCATGTTTTAAATAAATGTTACAGTAAATTCAACTCTTCTATTTTTTTGCATATTAGACTCACTAATGTTTGGTAGTAATGGCATTTTTTCTCCATAAAAATCAATAATTAATCTCGATTGTTTTATACCCATTTTCATTAAGTAATCTCTAACGCTTTTAGCTCTTTTTGCAGATAAACTATAATTATATTCTTCAGATGCATCGCTGTCAGTATGGCCAGAAATAATTAAAAGCATGTTTTTGTTTCCAAGAAGTAACTTTCCAATATTAGAAATATAATTAGAAGATTCTAACTTTATTTTTGCAGAGTTTTTATCGAACTCTAAATTAGTCATCGCTCTTTCTAGAATTAAACTGTCTTGAGGACTAAGAATAGGGCAGCCATTATTGATTAACTCTCCAATAGTATTCGGACACATATCCTGTGAGTCCGGAATGCCATCTTTATCGATATCAGGACAACCATTTGCTGTTATGCTTCCAAATACGTTAGGACAATCATCTTGGTCGTCAAATACACCATCTTTGTCCGTGTCGATTCTTATAACTTCATTTTTTTGTTCTTTTACAATAGGTTTCTTTTTAATAGCCTCTTTAATTTCATATTTAATAGTTAGCTCTGTAGTACCAACGGAATAAGAAGCAACTTCACTTGTAGTGAATTCTTGACTAATTAAAGATTTAATGTTATTAAAGCTAATCCCGATTGTTGCTAATGGTCCAAAATTTGTGTTTTCAACAAAATTACCAATGTAGCCAAGACCAAAATGAATCGTGTTTTTGTAACTAAGATTTAGATTTAAATCGAACTGTGATGAGCCACTTTCTGATTGTTTATATAACGCTGATGGTTTAAGTTCAATGTTTTCATTGATAACATGATTATACAACATGAAAGCATAATAATTCTTTTCTAATGTGTTTTGTTCGTTAGTAAAACCTAAATCGGTTTCTAACAACCCGTCAATGGAAGCACCCATTAAAAAAGACTTTTTGGTATAAGACACTCCAAAACTCGCTGTTCGAGCCCAATTAAATTTGTTATCGTAAAAATTAAAGTCTAAAGTTGATATATTATTTATTTGATTGTTTTGATAGCCTCCAGAAAGTCCATAAAATAAATAGGAATCATCGTTTAAAATAACTCTTCTACTGTAGTTTAATTTGAATCCACTGTTAATTATATTTCCTGAGTTGTCACTAAAAACTTCCAAGCCTAATCCGTCATTGTTAAATCCTTTATTGATGTTGAAAGAAGAGCGTCCTATATTTGCATCTGTAAACTTATACCATTGTTGTCTTGCGTTTACTGCTATTGTAGCGTTCTGATTATGGCCTACTACACTAGGATTAATCATTGTTAAGTTCTCATAAAAATGAGAATTAATTGATGACTGTTGTCCAAAACTAAAAATAGGTATTAAGGCAATTATTATAATTATTTTTCTCATCGTTATCTTAGTAATGTAATAATACCCGTTAAGTCCTTGTATATAGAGTTATTAAATTTGATAATGTAATAATAGTCTGTACTAGGAACGCTATTCCCGTTAAAATCTGTTCCGTCCCAAGATGGGTACATTGTGTTATTTTGATAAATTTTCTCTCCCCATCTATTAAAAATTAGAAGTTCTACTTCATCGTTAAACTTTAACATAGGACTAAACTCATCATTTACTCCATCATAGTTTGGACTAAACGTTGGTTCAGGAACAATACAATCGTATCCTTCAAGAGAGTTAATTGTAATTATAGTATCTAAACTACAATTAGAGTTATACAAGATTGTTAAATTATAATCTCCTTGTGCTAATCCGTTAAATTCAATTTCATTAATGCCGGTTACTTGACTCGAGTATAGCTGGTTAGAAAGTGATGCCATAACATTACCTGTTGAGTTCAATTGTATTATCAACTGACCATCTTTAGTATACGAACATTCTGGGGTATAAATGGTTGGTTCAATAGTTAAGTTATTTGCATCTAAAATAGTAGCCGTATCAACAGAAAAACAATTGTTTCCATCTATAACTGTTACTAAATAATCTCCAGGACTTAAATTGTAATTCTCATTTCCTGACAAGCTAGCGTTCTGCCAAAATAGTTCGTATGATGTTTTGAAATTGTTTACAGTTGTTAATATTGATCCATCAGAAAAATTAGGACAACTTTCATTGGTTACTATATTATTTATTATAACTTCTTCCGGTTGAGTAATTGTAAATTCTTGTACTATTTCACAATCATTAGAATCAATAACGCTAAATACATACTCTCCCGCTAAAAGTTGACTTAAAGTGTTATTATCTGAGAGGAACATTCCTTCATTGTCTACATACAAAAAGTTAAATGGTTGTACTCCTCCAGTTACGTTAAATGTTGCTGAGCCAAACGATTGGCCATAGCATAAGTTGTTTTCAATACTTCCTTCCATTTGTAATGAATCTGGCTCAGTTAAAGTTATTTGGCTGAAATTTAGACATCCAAGCTCGTCTGTAACTTCAATTGTATAATCAATATCACTAAGGTCATTAATTGTAATGGAGTCGTTTGTTGTAAAAAGCTCTCCATTAAGAGATATGGAGTAAGGAAAAGTTCCTCCTGAAGTGTATATATTTAAAATACCATCATTTGCCCCATTACATTTAATGTTTGTAACATTAGTATTTACTGTTAATAGCTCTGGTTGTTCAATTAGAATTGTATCAATATTAAAACAATTATTATTATCAATCATTACTAAAGTATATTGGTTACTCAAAAGAGAATCTAATGTTATAACATCGAAGTTTCCAAGACCAAATTCTTCATAGTAAAAGTTAAAATTGTCATATACTTTAAATTGATATGCACTAAGACCCCCAGAGAAGTTAATAATTTCTAAAGAGCCATCGTTTGATGCGTTACAAGAAGTACTAGTAATGTTAATATCGTAACTTAATTGCTCTGGTTGTTCTATTACAACTTGACTTGCCAAAGATATGCTGTTTTGACATCCGTTATCATCCGTTATGTTCAATTCATAAATTCCGGCATATAAATTTTCAATTAAAATTGAATTTTCAACAGAATTAATATTCATAGTATCAGAAGAAAATGTAAGTGTATACGTAAAGTCAGCAACACCACCATTAGCCAAGGCAACAATAGATGCATCGTTGTTTCCATAACAGTTAATTGTTCCTATCACTTCCATTGAAGGAATAATTTCTGAGGGAGCAGTGAATACATAATTAATTTGATCCGAACATCCATTTTCATCTCTTACCATAAAATTATAGTCGGATGAAGAAAGGTCTGAAAATAAATATTCATTATTTGAATTAGAAGACTCGAATGTTAGCCCTCCATTAGAAGAATAATCAAAAGGGCCAACTCCACCTGAAACAGTCGTATTTATGAACCCATTATTTGAATCAAAACAAGATACATTATATCCGTTAAAGTCAGAAATTGAAGTATATTCAAAATTGATTAAATCGGGAGCAAATAATGTAGTGTCTATAGTAAAGGAGCATCCATTATTGTCTGTTAAAATCAATGAATAAAATCCGGAGATCAAATTTTCTATTGTCAGAATATCTGTAAAAGAAATTATGGTATCATTATAAGTCAATTGATATGGTCCAGTACCTCCGTTTGCTTCAACATTAATTATTCCGTCATTAGAATTATGACAGCTTAAATTGTATCCGTTGAAATCGGAAATAGAACTAATTGTTAAAGACAATGGATTAGGTTCGTCTATAGTTAAGGTATCTGAAACTGAACAATTGTTTTGATCTGTTACAGTTAGTTGATATACCCCAGCCTGAACCATTACTGAATCTAAGCCATCGTTAGTGACATTTATTGAATTACCATTATTCAATGAAAATTCATAATCGGGAATTCCTCCGTTTACAGACAAGAAAATCATACCATCAGAAGCATCATTACACAATGCATTCGTTGTTTGTGTGGAAAGTAATAAAGGTTGTGGTTGGGTAATTGAAACAATGCTAGTTGTATCAATACAGCCTTCCCCATCTTTGATAAAGATTGAATAAGTTCCTACAGGTAAACTATCAATTAAAAATTCGTTACTATAAATGGTGTCATTAAATGATTCTGCATTGTTGATAGAGTAGTAGTAAGGATAAATTGTATCATTTAAAATTTCAATTGATATAGTTCCATCAAAATTGCCTGTACATAAAACATCACTTGCAGTTATCGATGTAAAAATTTCATTATTTCCATTGATTAAAACTGAATCCGATATTTCGCAATTATTTAGATCAGAAACTAAATAAGAATAATATCCAGGACTAAGTCCGTTTATAATTGTAGCATCTATTTCTGGGAAGTCTATCCAGCTAACTTCATAAGGAGAAACTCCTCCACTAATATTAGAAATATTAACAAACCCTTCTGTGCAACCTTCAAAAACTCCTTGAGCTACTACATTTATTTCATCTTCTTCATTTACTATAAATGAAGAGTTAAGCTGACAACCATTGGAGTCTACCACAGAAACCGAATAAAGACCTGATGATAATCCGATTATTTGATTAGTGGTGGAGACATTATTATTCCAGTCAAAAGAAAAATCTCCGTTTCCTCCTGAAACATCTAATGTAATAGACCCCGAATTTCCTCCATAACAACTTACATTAATTATTGAGTCTTGTATAAAGATTGGTAGAGGCTCGTTAAGAAAAATACTATCTGACAATTCGCATTGTAAATCATCAGCAGCAGTTATATAATACATTTGAGAATTTAAATTTTCGGCTATGTAAGAAGTAGAAATGATTTCATTATTTTCATTTCTCCATTCATAATTCAATAAACTAGATCCGCCTAGAGCATTAGAAATAATAAGAAGTCCATCAGAATTGTCATTACAACTTGGTTCTAAAAAGTTAATGTCCAATGAAATGCTATCGTTTTGAGTAATTTCAAAAGTTGTTAATTGTTGACAACCTTCAATGTCTGTTACTGTTAGATCATAATTTCCTGCAACTAAGTTATTAGGTGAAAAAACATCATCAGCAATGTTTGTTAGTTGGTTATTATTTGTCCATTGCAAAGAATAAGGTTGTGTTCCATTGCCTACTATTGCAGTTGCTTCTCCATTACTCTCTCCAAAGCAATTAATGTTTTGAATAGAAACAACTTCTAACGATATTTCTTGTGGATTATCTAAAGTTATAGATGCAGAATTAGTACAGCCATATGTTTGGTCTGTCACTTCAATAGTATACTCGCCAGCACCTAAGTTAGATAATGAATTTATTGACCCAGATTGCGATGCAGGTATTTCAAGTCCATTAGCAAACCACTGATAAGTTATTATGCCATTTACAAGTGAGCCATCATCGTACAAAAGATTTGTTTCAAGCATTGCAATACTATCGTTAAAACAATTGTTTTCAATAGTCTGATTTATTTGTACTTGAATAAGAGGATTTGGAGAAGGTGAAATCTCTACTTCGGTAAGAGGGATTACACAACCATTATCATCAAATCCGCTTAGATAAATTATTCCCGGATTTAAACCAGTAGCTTGATTTCCGTTTTGAGTAAGTACATCTCCTTGATTAATTGTCCATAAATAATTTACTGGAGCAGCTCCATTTGAATTTACTTGAGCGCTTGCGCCGTTAATATTAGAACATGCAGAGTAATTAGAAATAATATTTACTTCAATTTGATCAGGTTCGGTTATTGTAAATATTTCGGATTTACTACAGCCAATACTGTCGGTTATAACTACAATGTAATTATTAGCTGATAAATTATTTAGGGTGTCCTCGAAACTGATAGATTCATAATCTTCAAAGCCGTTTATAATTGACCACGTTTGATCTACCTCGCCTATATTATTAATTACATTATAAGTAGCGTTTCCGTTTTCACCTAGGTTACAACTTGGGTTAGTTGAAATAATTTGGATTATCATTTCATTAGGTTCAGTTAATTCGATATTTTCTATTAACTCGCATTCATTTTCATCTTGCACAGAAAATATATATAATCCATTCGATAAATTTTCTGTGAGGCTAGAATTAGATATAGGGTTTGATTGATTGTCTGATATTTGATATGTGTAATTTCCTATTCCACCTGAAACTATTGTATTTATAGTTCCATCATTAAAGTCATAACAAGTCGGGTTGGTAGTTATAAGCTCTAGTTCTAATTGTGCAGGTTCTGTAATAATTGCTGTTTCTGAAAACAAACATCCTTCATCATTGGAAACTTCAACTGTATATGTGGCTGAAGATAAGTTTATAAGCGATGTAGAGTTTCCTCCATCAATAATTGAAATAGGTGCACCATCAATGTACCATTGAAAAGTTGCCTCTGATACTGGTGTATTTATTGTTGCTAAAATAGAGCCATTATTTTGATCGTTACATAAAACATTTGTTATGGTCAAATCTATCAGAATCTGATCAGGATTATTAATCTCAAAGACTTCTGTTTTTTCGCATCCTAAATCGTCAGAAACAACTATTGTATAGGAGCCTATTGTCAGATTTGAAATAACATTAGAATTAAAACCTCCAGGAGACCATAAGTAGTTATATTCTCCACTTCCGCCACTAATGTTTGTAGAAATTGAAGCGTCAAAATTACCTTGGCATGAAGGAGGTGAAATAATAGAGCTTATTGTAATTTCAGAAGGATTATTTATTGTAAAATAATTTATTGATTGGCAATTTCTGGCATCTGTAACAACAACATAGTAATCTCCGGCACTTAGTTGATTAATGATAAAATTATTGTTGGTGTCGTTTAAGGGAGATAATACGCCAGCGCTGTACCAATTAATGTCATAAGGGCCGACTCCACCAGAAATGTTTAAAGATGCACTTCCGGTTGAATCATTATAGCATGTAGGATTTGTGGTGTTTATATTAACTAAAATAGAATCTATAGGATCCACTTCTATTGTGAAAATTTGATTACTTGTGGTGGGAGAATTACAGCCATTTGCATCTGTTATAACTAGTGGAAAAGTGCCAGGTTGTAATTCGTTTCCTGAAATTAGCTCTTCGTTAAGATCTTCATTGAATGAAAAATATCCCTCGTTTCCAAAAAAGTTAATATTGTAGGCTATTGGGTTATTGAATGGAGTTCCTCCACTAATATTAATATAGGCTTCAGGCGAATAGTTTATAAAGCATTCAATCCCCTCAATGTTATAGCTATAGCTTATTGGCTCAGGATTTATAATCTCAAAATTAGACATTGACAAACAACCACCAGCATCTTCAACTATTATGTTGTAATTACCCTCAGCTAAAGAATTGAAACTAAGGGTATTATTATCTGTAAAGAATTCTTGTGTTAGAAAATCACCATTATATACCTTAACATTAAAAGGAGGAAATCCACCAATAAATGGAGAAGAAGAAAAAATTTGACCATCTAGAACATTAAAACAAGAAGGCTGTGTGCCTGTTAATGTACCGATATCAAAATTACAGTTTTCCTCATTTATAATAAATTGTTCAAATGAAATACAATCGTTAGCATCAATTACCTCCACGTTATATAGTGTTCCTCCACAAAGACTGTCAATTATTAGGTCGGTGTCTCCAGTTGACCAATTGTAAGTTAAAGGCAATACTCCTTCGTTGGATGAAACACTAGCAATTCCATTACATATTCCGAAAGGAACAGAGATAGATTGTAA
This sequence comes from Cryomorphaceae bacterium, assembly GCA_042091225.1. GTDB lineage: Bacteria > Bacteroidota > Bacteroidia > Flavobacteriales > UBA7312 > JABAYQ01. The sequence goes on from JBELHW010000008.1 coordinate 54,005, forward strand.
TATATTTATTGAAAATTCATTCGGGTTTTCTAGAGTTAAATCGTTAATTCCTAAAGCTTGGGACTGAACAAAGCAGCCCTGATTATTTTCTATAGTAAATCTATAGCTTCCAAAACACAGGTTGTCGATTGCATTCGAAGAAGTAAGAATTGTTGAATCGGATAAAGAATACCAACTGAATGATTCATTTTCTAAATTATTAGTATTTACAATAAAAGATCCATCACAAAAATCGTTACAACTAATTTCAGAGGTGGAATAAGAAACATCTTGTATAAGTTCAGGTGAGTTTAAAGTAATGAAAAAAGGAGCAGAAGTACAATTTGTCTGATCTTCAACTAAAACTTCATAAATACCGGCTGCTAAATCAGAAGGGTTCTGAATAGAAGGAATTGATTCATCGGCCCAATAATACTGATAAAGAGCTGTTCCGTTTGTATTTCCTCCCTGAGGAATAATTGTAATGCTTCCATCAGTATTAGGCACATTAGTACCCTCAGAACAATTAGGGTGGTTTATAATAGCTTCAGCAATCGTTATTTGTGTTGGCTCATCAATTTGATAATAGAAAACCTCAGAACAAGACGAAGAGTCAATAATATTAACAACATATTCACCACTAGAGAGGTTGAATGGATTAACAGGATTTAAATCCAGACCTTGCCAGCTAATATCATAAGGAGGAGTACCTCCGCTAATATCTTCAGGGTTAATAATTATCTGTCCATCTGATAAACCAAAACAACTTGCGTTAAAAATTGTAGGATTTAACTCAATTGGATTTATTTCAGGAATAATTAAATTATACTCTTCAAGACATCCTGTGCTGCCTTCTATAACAAGAGTGTATTCGTTAGGAGGAAGAGATAATGGCAAGCTTAATGTAGAATTGATAATTGTATTAGGCAAGATAGTGTCAATAATTTCATCGTTATTTATATCTCCTAGCATAAAACAAGTATATGGAGCTACTCCTCCAGAAACATTAAAGTTGAATATTCCATTGTCCTGTGGGCAGCTTGGTAATTCTAGATTTGGACTAAAAACTATTGCACAAGAAGGTTCGTTTAAATCAAAAAAATAAGTGTCAGTACAATTATTTTGATCATTTACAACTAAAGTATAAAGTCCCGAAAATAAATTTGTAATATCTTCAGATGTTGAGGTGAATCCGTTTGGACCTATCCAGCTGTATTGGTACGGTTCATTACCTCCGAATACCGTTATATCAATTTGACCTGTATTTGTTCCATTAGTTACAACATCAGTTGTATTTGAAATTAAATCAATCGGATTAGGAGCGTTAATACTTTGACTAAAAGATAGGCTACAGCCATCTGAATCAATTAAATTGAAATTATAATTACCGGGTGATAAATTATTTATAAAGTAAGGTAATCCTTGTATAGCTGCTGAGGTATCGTTATTGAATAGTAATTCATAAGTTCCACTTCCACCAAAAAAATCAAATTCTATTTGAGCGTTGGATATTAAGTTATTTGATGTAAGGTTTTGATCGTTGCAACTCGGAATTGTAACGTTTGTTGTATAATCAATTTCTAATGGCTCAAAAATAGTGTCGTTTATAGTTTTTTGACATCCTAAAGAATCAGTTAATATTACCGTAAAAGGTCCTCCTGATAAATTCATTACGGAATCAGTGACTAATTGACCATTAAAATTGATAGTAAATGAGGAGTTAATATTATCATATTCGAAAAAAACAGCTCCATCGTTTAATCCAAAGCAGGAAGTACTGACAGTTTGAGTATTAAAAATTATATCATCTGGATTTTCAAAAGTAAAAGTAGTATCGTAAATACAATTATTTTCATCTGTAATTAATAGTTGATAATCTCCTGCAGATAAATTCTGAACCACATTACTGTTGTATTCGATTCCGCTATTAGTTTCTGTAATTGTGTAGTTATAAATAGAGCCTCCTCCACTAGCTGAAACTTCTAAAACCCCATCAGCTAAATCATGACAGCTTGGAGGGTCAAATGTCTGAACATCAATAATGTCAATTTCTAAAGGCTCAGTAATAATTGTGTTGGTAAGAAATTGTTGGCAGTTATTATCATCGATTACATTTAAACTGTATGTAGATGGCGGCAAAAGTGAAGGGTTTGCCTCATTAAATGAGTTTCCAGAAATATCAGTCCATATATAATTATAAGGAGGTGTTCCTCCGTCGATTGTAGTATTAAAAATTTCTCCATCGTTATTTCCATTACAACTAACATTATTAGATGAAGAATTTATTAATATTATTTGATCAACCTGATTAATTGTAAAGCTAAAATCAGACTGACAAAATAAACTATCGTTTACATTTAAATTATAAGTTCCTTCAATTAGGTTGTTTACAGTAAAATCTGAACCTATATTATTGCCAAGTGCATTTGTCCATTGGTAGCTGTATTCTCCTGTTCCTCCATCAATAATAGCCGATATTGAACCAGTATTTTCTCCATAACACTCAATGTTTGTAATAGTAGAGTTTGTAAGGGACAAGTCTTCTGGCTCATCAATTATAAATGTAACCGGATTAAGTGTGTTGTCACAATTATTATCATCTGTAATTAACATTTGATAAGATCCCTCTTGTAAATTAGAAAAAGTATATGAGGTTAAAGAAAGTAAGTTCGTGTTTGGAGAAATTGTATAATCGATTCCTTGTCTAAATAATTGAATATCGTAATTAGGGTTTCCTCCAATAATTTCTACTTGTATCGATCCGTCTGAAAATCCGAAACAAGATGTATTTGATTGAGATAATATATTAGCTTCAATGCTATTAGCTTCACTAATTGTAAAGTTAACGTCCAACGAGCAATTATTCTCATCAAAGATAGACATGTTATATGCTCCTGCTAATAAATTGTTTGTATTTGTAATTGATGTTCCGTTTGGCCAAGCATAAAATATTGTTCCTGTTCCACCTGTAACATTTATAGTTACGGTTCCGTTTTGACCTGGGCAATTAGGAGGAGTAATTTGAAGGTTATATTCTAATTCTGGAACTGGATCTAAGTTAATATTAAAGTCATTAACGCTTTCGCAGTTTTCAGAATCTTGAACAACCACAGAGTGAGTGCCTGAGCCTGTAGTTATGCTTTGAGTTGTTTCGTTAGTATCCCACAAAAAAGTATACGGACCTCCATTTCCTCCTGAAGGAATAGCAGTTATCTCAGCATCATTAAAACCATTACAGCTTTCTAATTCATTTTGAACAATATTTACTAGAATAGGACTTGGTTCCGTGATAGTTCCCGTAAAGTTATTGTTTTGACATCCATTTGCATCAGTAAGAGTTAAAAGATAATCCCCAGCTACAAGATTTTCGATTTCAGAAATAAAAACATTGTTATCTAACTCGCTAAAACCATTTGGTCCATTCCATGTGAAAGTCAAAGGTGGTTCTCCTCCTGTTCCTGCTACTTTTAAAGAGCCATTATTCCCTCCATTACACAAAAGATCGTTATTAGAGTTTAGTTGAACAACATTAGTGTTAGCCGGCCAAGTATCAGTAGTCCAGAATGTTTCGAGTATTTCTCCTGACTGGTTTATAAGCTGAATAGAAT
>JBELHW010000051.1:0-11842 GCA_042091225.1 Cryomorphaceae bacterium
AATATTGGTTCCCAAGTGTTTCTTAACGATTGCGAATACATAATGTGTGAGCAAAACAACCAGTGGTCCGATACCATGGTGATTGACGAATGTTTAACTATAAACTGCATAGCTGGTGCATGTATAGATGTATTAAATTTAGGGCAACAAGGGACTTATCAATCACAAGAAGAATGTCAATCAGAATGTGGAGAAGCAAATGATCTTCCTTTCGAATGTATTTTCGATGCTTGTGTTGAAGTCGGACTGTTTGGACAAGAAGGAAGCTATGCCACACAAGAAGAATGTCTCGAAAATTGTAGCCAATCCCTCCCATTCGAATGTATTTTAGGAAATTGTGTTGATATTGGTCAGTTTGATCAAGATGGATCTTACGCTACAGAAAAACAATGTTTAGAGAATTGTGAATCAGTAAAAACTGATCCATCTTTCGAATGCATTGCAGGAACATGTGTTGATATTGGTCAATTCGGACAAGAAGGCTCTTATGATAGCATGGAGGAGTGTGAGAAATCTTGCCAAGCAAACGAACAATCTTCTTACGAATGTGTTGCAGATAACTGCGTTGATGTTGGTCAGTTCGGACAAGAAGGAAGCTTTGACAACCTGCAAGATTGCCAAATTATGTGTGAAGGTTTACCAGCAAACATTAACCAATTTTCAAATGGTATTCTGATTGCTCCTAATCCGTTTAACTCTCATACTCAAATTTATAGTACCATTACCGTACGGAACTATAATTTGTTCGATATGAAAGGAAGAAAAATAGTTAGTCAGCAAACAAATTCTAAAAACTTTGTTTTGGATAGAAAAGAACTTTTACCAGGCATATACTTTTTAGAACTTATCTTTGATAACAAACAAATATTTGAAAAGATAATTGTAAAATAATTAATCGCTGTTGACAATAGCTATCACTTAAATTTGTATTTTTGTATAACTTTTACTTAAATAAACTATACAAAAATAAATGTCACATTTTCAATTAAAGAAAGAACAGTTTTTAAAAACTGATTTAGATACAATCTGGGATTTTGCTTCTTCCCCAGCAAATCTTAGAGAAATTACTCCTGACTACATGTTATTTGAAATCACTTCAAAAGGAATGCAAGAAAAAATGTATCCAGGAATGATAATAACATACAAAGTAAGCCCTATGCTTGGAATAAAGATGAATTGGGTAACGGAAATAACACAGGTTAAAGACAAGCATTTCTTTATTGACGAACAAAGAGTTGGGCCATATAGCTTGTGGCATCACCAACATTTTTTTGAAGAAAAAGAAGGAGGAATTTTAATGACCGATATTGTAACATACAAACCTCCATTTGGATTTTTAGGAGACATTGCTAATTCTATATTTATTAAAAAACAACTAGAATCTATTTTCGAATATCGTTTTAAAGTAATGGATCAGAAATTCAATAAATAAGAATGAAAAGACCATGGAATATAGTTAGCCCAACTGTCTATAGCTTACTTACTTACGATAGTAAAAAGCAATTAAACATGAATATATGCACCTATGTGAGTGCTATAAGCATGAAACCTAAAATGTATTGTATAGCTATAGACTACAACAGCTTAACTTACCAAAACCTGATTAATAATTCTTGTGAAGTGGTATTGCAATTATTAGGGCAGGAAAACTCTAATGTGGTGAAAAAATTGGGCAAATCATCCGGATTTAAAAGCAACAAAGAGAACTTTTTAGCCAAAAAAGACCTACTTAGCAGCTACAAAGACCATAGAGTTTTAAAAAATATAAACGGGCTTTTAGTTCTTAAACAAAAGAAAAAAATAGAATATTTAGGAGATCATGCGCTTTTTATATTCGATGTTGTAGGATTCAAAACTTTCAGCGAAAATCCCTGTTTAAGTTTTCAGGATCTTGTAAATCAAAAAATTATTCTATAAAAAAAGCGAATCAAAGATTCGCTTTTTAAAGTGCACCTACTAAAAATACTATCTAGTAGCTCGTTTTATACTACAACCTACTGCTTTTGTAGTTGGTATTTTAATTTTTTTACCCGCAGACAAACTTGCCATAGCATCTTTAAGGTAATTATTCCTCACATCCTTTGCCGAATCGTAGTTATCATCAATAGCTCCTTTATAAACAAGAACTTTTTTGCTGTCAAACAAAAATATATGTGGGGTTGTTTTGGCTCCAAACGAATTTGCCAAACTACTATTTTTATCTAACAAATAAGGAAATTGATAGTCCATTATTTTAGCATGTTTTTGCATCGCTTCAAAAGAATCTTCCTTATCCCTTTTGTTTGCATTAGAATTAACATAGAGCACATCAATGGCAAATTCCTTGCTCCATTTCTCAATCATTTTGTATCTATCTTCCCATTTTACAACAAAAGGACAGGTATTGCAGGTAAAAATAACCAACAAGCCTTTTTGAGAAAAATGATTTTTAAGCTGATAAAGCTTGCCATCTACAGCCGAAAGAGTTAAATCTTTAGAAGGACATTTTTGACCAATCTCTAGAGTAGGATAGTTTTGAGCGCTACAGATAAAAACTAATAGACTCAAAATAAAAGTAATATGAATTTTTTTCATTGTTATTTTTTATTTTTTTTATAATTTTTCCATAAATTTAATAACAAATAACAACACTTGCTACTACAAATAGCTTATTTTTATAAACTTTCAAGTCAAATCAATTATAAATGACGCCAAAAAGCATACTTCGAATCCCATCTATCGTTCAAATATTAGTAAGCTTATCTGTTCTTGTTTTTAACGAATTCTATTTGAGAGAAATTACTAAGGCATATCAAATTGAAAATTCGATTATTGTAACTCATTTATTTTACATAATTATCATACTTTGCTTTACTATTACTACCTTGACTTTTACCTCTTCCCTTTTAAATAATAAAGGAGCTAGAATAATGCTAATTGCAAACGGAATCGCTTCTACTTTTGTTCTTTTAGGATTATTTTTGTTATTTTTCTTCACTCCATTCAGGCCACCTCTTTTTATTTTATTTATTTTAATCTGCTTTATTTCCCTTTCATTTCATTTCGGAAGAAATTCTAATTACGATCTGATAGATTAAACATTTATTTTTATAGCTTTGGGTTTAACAAACTTATATCAACTATGAAAAAAAATTTAATACTTCTATGCTTATGCTGTAGCCAATTGCTATGGTCTCAAGAAAAAGAATGGGAAACTGGCGGAACTAGCCGAGTTAACTTTTCTCAATTAAATCTGACCAATTGGTCTGCTGGTGGTCAAAACTCAGTTAATGCAAATTCTTTAATTAGCCTATATGCTAACAGAAAAAGAGAAAAGAGCCTTTGGGAAAACTTTTTAGACTTAGGCTATGGCATCAACTTACAAGGAAATGAAAACAACTGGATAAAAACAGACGATAAAATTGACTTCACTTCCAAATATGGCTACACAGCTAGTAAAAATTGGAGCTATTCGGCACTGTTTAATTTCAAAACCCAATTTAGTGACGGATACAACTACCCAAACGACAGCATTAAAATTTCAGGACTCTTTGCTCCAGCTTATATCTTAGAATCGATTGGTATGGATTTCCAGTCTGAAAGCGGATTTAGCTGCTATTTTTCTCCTGCTACAATAAAAATTACTGTTGTAGGAAATCAAGAACTTGCAAATATTGGTGCTTTTGGTGTCCAAAAAGCAACCCTAGACAATAATGGGAATATTATTGTTGAGGGAGAAAACACCAGAACAGAATTCGGAGCTTATATTAGAGCATACTACAAAAAAGAAGTGCTAAAGAATATAAACGTGAATTCGAAACTAGAACTATTTACTAACTACCTACAAAACCCTATATCGGTCGATGTTAACTGGGAGCTATTGTTGGCTTTTAAAGTAAATAAATTTATTTCGGCTTCTCTATCTACACAACTTATTTACGACAACGATATTTTAATCGATAAAGACAATGATGGAGATGGAATTACAGATGTTAGGGAAACGGCAATTCAATTTAAAGAGGTCTATGGCATAGGATTAGCCTACACTTTTTAAAGATAAAAGAAAGCAACAAAAAAAGCTCACTAAAATTAGTGAGCTTTTTTTATTATTTGATTTAGCAAATTTCTATAGAGCAATTACAGTAAACATAAATTCGCCATCTACTCTTCTACCATCGCTAACTCCATTGTCCGAATCTGTTATAATAACTTCAAAACTATTTGTTCCTTCATTAGTATAAGTTATGCTAGGAGCATCGTTTCCAGCGCCTCCAAAGCTAGACTGGGTTAACTGTATAACATAATTAGCGTTTGACATTGCAGAACTAAATGTTATTCTGTAACGACCATCGGAAAGCTTTTGAGTAGTCGCACCACTTAAACCTACAACAGGCACCACCATCAATCTAAACCACAAATCGTTCTTTGTGTTTAATAAATTAAAATTCAACATATTAATTTTTACTTTTCAAATATAAAATTTACTCTATCTAAAAGGTTGTTACTAAATTCAATCAGTCAAACGAAAAAACAAGTTCATCAACAACAAACACTTATTCATCAAAAAAACAAGCTGTATACATCAAAAACAAGTGATTTTCTACAGAGATTTTCACCCTTTTCATGTCCTAAAATTACATATTATTTATATAAAAACAATATGACTAAGTTTCTAATAAAAAAGCACCTATAATATTAGCAAAAAATCATAAATTTGCATTTAATAAATCATGTATTATAAATTGTAAAATGAAAGCTAAAAAAGCAGTTCTATTAGTAAATTTAGGTACGCCTGATAGTCCTAAAACAAATGATGTTAGAAGTTATTTATTCCAATTTCTAAATGACAAAAGAGTTATTGATATCCCTTGGATTTTGAGAAAGGTATTAGTTAACGGAATCATTGTTCCTTTTAGAGCTCCTAAATCAGCGAAAGTATATAAAGAACTATGGACAGAAAAAGGTTCTCCTATAATTTATCATACAAAAGAATTATGTGACAAACTAGCAGAAAGCCTGGGAGAGGATTATCACGTTGAGTATGCTATGAGGTATAAAAATCCATCTTTAAAAAAGACACTTGAAAGTTGGAAAGTCCATAATTTTGAACAAATAATTATCCTTCCCTTATTTCCTCACTATGCTTCGGCTACTAATGGATCTGTAATAGAACAAGCAATGGATGTTTTTAAAAAATGGTGGGTAATTCCAGAATTGAGCTTTTTACCTCAATTTTATGACAAAGACTTTTATTTAGATGGCTTTAAGCAAAATGGACTCAAACATAATTTAGATGAATATGACCATATACTATTTAGCTTTCATGGCTTGCCCGAAAGACATGTTGATAAGGTCTATAATGACGGTCTTTGTAAAGACAACAATTGTGAACATGGAGTAAATGAAGCTAATATCTTTTGTTACAAAGCAACCTGTTACCAAACTGTTTTACATCTTGCTGAAAAATTAGGAATAAAAGAAAGCGATTATAGTGTTGGTTTTCAGTCTAGATTAGGAAGAGGATGGATTGAGCCCTTCTCGGACGAAATTATTATTGAAAAAGCAAAAAGTGGGGTTAAAAAAATGTTAGTGTTTTCTCCTGCATTTGTTGCGGACTGCCTTGAAACTACGATAGAAATTGGCGTAGAATATCAAGAATTATTCGAAGAACATGGTGGTGAAAAAATTCAACTGGTTGAAAGCCTTAATTCTTCTGATATTTTTGTTGAAGGCATAAAAAAAATGGTATTAAATAGAAGTATTTAAATCTATCTTTTATTAAAACTTATGATAGAAAACTTTTGTAGCATAGGAATAAGTCATTGGAATTGTCCTTTGGACATCAGAGAACTGTTTAGCATCAATAAAGAGCAATCGGATCAACTGATTGAGGAATGTAAAAGTTTTGGAACTGATTCAGTATTTGTTATATCAACATGTAACAGAACACAGTTATTTGCATACAACGGAAACGTACATCAGTTAAAAAAGTTATTTATTAAGCATACCGGCAGTCATTCTTCAAAATTTGATAAATATGGCGTTATACTTGAGGGAAAACAAGCTATAGATAAATTGTTTTCTATAAGCACTGGCATTGATTCTCAAATTCTTGGTGATTTACAAATATTCTTTCAGCTTAAAGAAGGAATAAAACAAGCAAAAAAACTCAATGCTATAAACGGTACTATGGATCGACTTCTTCAATTTGTGTTTCAGGCAAATAAAGAAGTGCAATCTTTTACAAGCATTAGTAAAGGAGCTGCATCTGTAGCTCATGCATCTGTTCTTAAAATTAAAAAAGAAATGAATCGTCTTAACGATAAAAAGGTTTTGTTATTTGGAGCAGGAGAAATTGGAGAAAGAACTTTAGAGAACTTAAGCGATCTTCCGTTTAAAGAGTTAACAGTTGTAAATAGAACCCTAGAAAAAGCTAAAATTATTGCTCATAAAAATGGTGCTAATTACAAGGACATTAAAGAATTGAATAAAGAAATAATTTCGAGTGATATCATTATCGTTGCTACTTCATCTGACAAACCTACTATTACTACTAGCAATGTAAGGAGTTCAGATAAAAAGAAATTATTTATTGATCTTTCTGTCCCGAGAAACATTGATCCTAAGCTATCTGATTTAGAAAATTTTAAATTAGTAGATATGGATATGTTAAACTCTGAAGCTGATGAGACTTTAAATCAAAGACAAAAAGAAATTCCGAAAGCAAAAACCATTATTAATCTTCACAAGTTAGAATTTGAAGATTGGTTAAAACTTCATAGACTAGGACCTTACATTAAAAAGTTAGAAGATAGTTTTGAATTAGAAAAATTTGAAGAAATAGAAAAGCATAAAGGTAAGTTTACATCAGAAGAGTTAGAAAAAGTTACGCCTTTAATAAATAGTGTTTTAAAAAAAATAAGCAGTAAAAATATTGAGTATCTGAGAAAAAGATATCGCTACAATGATGATATTTTAGATATTATAAAGGAAATGTACAATTTAAACTAAAGCATGCATATAAGAATTGGCACAAGAAAAAGCGATTTAGCACTATGGCAAGCTTTTCATGTAGAAAACAAACTAAAACAATTAGGCCATACTACTGAAATTATTAAAATGGTTTCAGAAGGGGATAAAGTTTTAGATACTCCCTTACCACTAATGGGTGGAAAAGGAGTTTTCACAAAAGTGCTAGACGATGCATTGGTTGATAATAAAATTGATATTGCTGTCCATTCATTAAAAGACATTCCTACCCAATCACATGGGCTTTTACAAATATCGGCCATACTTAAAAGAGAAGATCCGTTGGATGCTTTAGTTTGTAGAACAGACTTAGATTTTTTAAAAAATGATAAAGCTACTATTGCCACCTCTAGCAATAGAAGAAAAGCACAATGGTTAAGCATGTACCCAAACCATGATATTGTAGATATTAGAGGAAATGTACCTACAAGAATAGAAAAATTAAGAAATAGTAATTGGGACGCTACAATCTTAGCTTGTGCAGGGCTAAAACGACTAGAACTTCAAGATAAAATAGACCAGTCATTAGATTGGATGATAGGTGCTCCAGGTCAAGGAGCAGTTGCAGTTATGGCATCCAAAAAGAACATTCAAATTCATCAGGAATTACAGGCAATTAATGATTCTGAAACAGCAATTTGCGTTGGACTAGAAAGAGATTTCTTAAATCGTTTAAATGGAGGCTGTTCTTCTCCTGTTGGTGCATATGCTCATATTAAAAATAATATAATTTATTTTATTGCTATTGCACTGAATGAAAATGGGACTGACGAGATAAAAATTGAACTCAATGAAAGTGTTGAAAAAGCAGAATCTTTAGGATTAAAAGCTGCCAAAATTGCAATTAGCCAAGGTGCTCAAAACATGCTTAAATAAAACAAGATGAGTACTAAAAAAAAGCGCTTGTTATTTTTAAATTCAATTAGTGAAGAATCGATTAGTTATTCGAACAAGATTGAGGTAAGTTCTATACCCTTGATTGAAACTTTTGCTAAAAAGTTAAACTTAAAGGACTTAAACAAAAATATACCATGGATAATAACAAGCCAGTCGGCAGCTAGATTAATAAAAAAATTACCTGTAATTTCACAGAAAATATATGTAGTAGGAAAAAAAACTGCTAGTCATTTTAAGAATGCAATTTATCCTAAAAAAAATACTGCTTTAGAGCTCGCTAAATTGATAGAATTAAACCAAGAGAAAAAAGTAATTTTTTTATGTGGAGACAAAAGAAGAGACGATTTGCCTAACTACTTAAAATCTGTTAAAATTGAACTTCAAGAAGTTGTTGTTTATCAATCAAAAATTATAGATAAAAACGTAAATTTGTATGATTATGATGCTTTGGCTTTTATGAGCCCTAGCACAGTAGATGCAATGGCAAAAAATAATGGTTTTGGAAGCCTTCCTTGTTTTGCAATAGGAGAAACAACTGGTGAAGCTCTAAACAAACATGGTCAGGCATATAAAATAAGTGAAGAACCCAACGCAGTTAGTTTAATTAAAGCTGCAGAACATTTTTTAAAATAAATGGAACAATTTCCCGAATTAAAAAACGACTTATTATTAAGAGCTCTTAAAGGTCAGCAAGTAGAAAGACCACCAGTTTGGATGATGCGCCAGGCGGGTAGATTTTTACCAGATTATAGGGTGTTGAAGGAAAAGTATTCTTTCTTCGAACGTTGTCAATCTCCTGAGTTAGTTTCGGAGATAACCATTATGCCAATTGACCAAGTAGGTACCGATGCTGCTATACTATTTTCTGATATATTAGTTATTCCACAGGCTTTAGGATTTGAGGTGCAAATGCTCGCTAAAAAAGGTCCTTTTTTGCCTAAAACTATCCAAAGCTTAAAAGACGCAAAAGATATTATAGTTCCTGATGCTAGCGACAAATTATCCTATGTGATGGATGCAATAAAACTAACTCGACACAATCTTAAAGGAAAAGTTCCTTTGATTGGGTTTGCGGGAGCACCATTTACAATTCTATGCTATATGGTACAAGGGCAAGGGTCAAAAGATTTTTCTCAAGCAAAAGCCTTTTGTCATCAAGAAAAAGAAGCAGCTCATTTATTACTTCAAAAAATAACTGACTTAACAATAGATTATTTAAACGAACAAATAAAAGCAGGAGCGCAAGCGGTACAATTATTTGACTCTTGGGCAGGCCTTTTATCGCCACAAGATTTCAATCAATTTGCACTGCCATACATTCAACAAATTATGGAAAAAGTACAAGGAGCTCCAACTATTATTTTTGCAAAAGGAGCTTGGTATGCCATAAAAGATTTGGTGGATACAGGATGTAATGCCTTGGGTGTAGATTGGGTATTAACCCCAAAACAGGCAAGAAATTTAGCAGGGTCCGAAGTTACTCTTCAAGGAAATTTTGATCCCTCATGGCTGTATGCCCCACACAAAGAAATAGAACGAATGACAATCAAAATGATTGATGAATTCGGAAAAGATAAATATATAGCTAACCTTGGTCATGGAATTTTACCAACTGTTCCTGTAGAAAATGCCAAAACATTTATAAATACCGTTAAAAACTACAGAGGGTAATGTCTATTAAAACGAAATTTGAAAATCATATTTTTGAGTTGCAAGACAAAATTTGTTACGAATTAGAAAAAGTTGACTCAAAAGCCAAATTTGTTGAGGACAAATGGGAAAGAAACGAAGGTGGTGGTGGTAAAACCAGAATTATCAGAAATGGAAGTCTTTTTGAAAAAGGTGGGGTCAACACATCTGTAGTTCATGGAGAATTACCAGACTTATTCAAAAAAAAATTTAATACTGATCAAGCTACTTTTTATGCTTGTGGAATTTCCTTAGTGATTCATCCTTTTAGTCCTAAAATACCCACAGTACATGCAAATTGGAGGTATTTTGAAATGTACGACAAAAACAATGAATTACAAACTTCTTGGTTTGGCGGAGGTAGTGACCTGACTCCCTACTACCTAGATGAAGATGATGCACGTCATTTTCATCAAATAAACAAAGATGCTTGTGACTTACATCACAACCAATATTACAAAGAATTTAAAAAAGCTTGTGATGATTATTTTTATAATACACATCGACAAGAGTCAAGAGGAATTGGAGGTATATTTTTCGATTATCTTAAAAAAGATGATAAATTTAGCATGACTGACAGACTAAATTTTGCCGTAAGTTCAAGCAGTTCTTTTTTAAATGCTTATTTACCAATTGTAGAAAAACATAAGAATGAGAAATTTACTGAAGAAGAAAAAATTTGGCAAGAAATAAGAAGAGGTCGATATGTCGAATTCAACTTATTACATGATAGAGGTACTCATTTTGGAATAAAGACAAATGGTAGAACCGAATCAATTCTAATGAGTTTACCATCCACAGTAAGGTGGGAATATAACCACCATCCTGAAGCTGGTAGCGAAGAAGAAAAATTAATAGAAGTATTAAAACATCCTAAAGATTGGGTTTAATTTTTTAAAAATGAGTTTTCCGTACAATAGAAACAGACGAACAAGAAAAAATACTTCGATAAGAGCAATGGTTAAAGAAAATCGCCTTCATCCGAGTGACTTTATAGTGCCATTTTTTATCATAGAAGGTGAAAATAAAAAAGAAGAAATTTCTTCTATGCCTGGTTATTACAGATATTCAATTGATCTTTTGATTGAAGAAGCAAAAGAGTGTTTTAATTTAGGAATAAAATCTGCTCTTCTGTTTGTAAAAGTAGAAGATGAGCTTAAAGATAACTCTGGAAAAGAAGCTTTAAATCCAAATGGACTAATGCAACGATCTATAAAAGCTCTGAAAGAAAACGTACCTCAATTGTATTTAATGAGTGATGTTGCTTTAGATCCTTATTCGGAATTTGGTCATGATGGAATAGTAGAAAAAAATTCGATTATTAACGACAAAACAATACTTCTTTTAGCTGATATAGCAGTCTCTCATGCTAAAGCTGGAGTAGATATGGTTGCTCCTTCCGACATGATGGATGGAAGAATTTTGGCAATAAGAGAGAGTTTAGAAGATAATGGCTTTGTTGATGTAGGAATTATGTCGTATAGTGTAAAATATGCCTCCTCTTTTTATGGCCCTTTCAGGGATGCCTTAGACTCAGCACCTGGATTTGGAGATAAAAAAACATATCAAATGGATCCGAGTAATTCTAGCGAAGGAATTTCAGAAGTTGAACAAGATATAGAAGAAGGAGCTGATGTAGTCATGATTAAGCCAGGAATGCCTTATTTAGATATGGTTAAACAGATTAAAAATAATTTTGACACAATAATAAGCGTTTACCAAGTTTCTGGAGAATATGCAATGATTAAAGCTGCTAGTGATAAAGGATGGTTAAACCAACAGGATGTAATGATGGAATCATTAATAGCTTTTAAAAGAGCTGGTGCTAATTTAATTGCAACTTATTTCGCTAAAGAAGCCGCAAAAATTTTAAAAGATGAATAACAGCGAAACACTTTTTGAGCAAGCTCAACTTTATATTCCAGGGGGAGTAAATTCTCCAGTAAGAGCATTTAAATCTGTAGGAGGAACACCAGTTTTTTTCAAATCAGCAAAGGGCTCTGTACTAACAGATGTAGACGACAAAATATATATAGACTATATAGGATCTTGGGGACCAATGATTTTGGGTCACTGCCACCCTCCTATTCTTAAAGCTCTGAAAGAAGCTGCTGATTTTTCCACCTCTTTTGGAGCTCCTACAGAATTAGAAACTACTATAGCAAAATTAATTTGCGATATGGTACCAGCTATAGAAAAAGTAAGGATGGTTAATTCTGGCACAGAAGCATGTATGAGTGCCATTAGA
>JBELHW010000052.1:0-11670 GCA_042091225.1 Cryomorphaceae bacterium
TTCGCTATTAAAGTTCCTGTTTTTTCTTTTAATAAATTCCCTGAAGTAAACAAAGAGTTGGGCCCTGAAATGAAATCTACTGGAGAAGCAATACATTTTATTGATGACTTAGACGATCCTTTCTTTAAAAAAGTATATTCCGAAAGAAGCTTATACCTTAGTCGATAAATGGGTTTAATAAAAACAATATTTACTATTTTAATTATCTATTATTCATTTAGAATAATTTTTAGAATTATTGTTCCATTAGTTCTAAAATATTTTTTAAATAAAGCTCAAAAAAGGACAAATACCTACACTAGAACTAATCAAAGTTATGAAGAAAAAGAGGGATCAGTTCATGTTTCTAAGCCTAAACAAAAAGAACCTTCCTCTAAAAATGTTGGAGAATATGTGGATTTTGAGGAAGTGAAAGAAAATGATTAATTTTCCCTTCATATAATTAAAACAATATTTCATGAAAAACATACAGCTAAAATCAATATTGCCTCATTTTATTTCTGTTTTGGTTTTTGTTTTAATCACCACAGTTTATTTTTCACCTCAAATAATGGGTGGAAAAAAAATAAAGCAAGCTGATATTACTAATTTTAAGGGAATGGCTCAAGAAATTGTAGACCATAGAGAAACATACGATGAAGATCCATTATGGACAAATTCGATGTTTTCTGGAATGCCTGCTTATCAAATTTCTGTTCAATATAGTAGCAACCTAATTAAAAGATTTAGTAAACTATTCCAGTTATATCTACCAAACCCTTCTGGATATGTTTTTTTATATCTTATTGGTTTTTATTTTTTATTAATAAGCTTAAGCATTGATTATAGATTAGCCATTATTGGCGCTGTAGCTTTTGCATTTTCCTCTTATTTCTTCATTATTATAGAAGCAGGTCATAACACTAAAGCCCACGCAATTGGTTATCTGGGCCCTGTATTAGCTTCTGTTTTAATGGTGTACAGAGGTAAGATATTATTAGGTGGGGTTTTAACTGCACTTTTTACCTCTCTAATGATTAGTGCTAATCACTTCCAAATAACGTATTATTTAGTTGTTGTTTTAATTATTATTGGTCTTGTAAAGTTTGCTTTTGCTTTAAAAAATAAAGAGTTTAATCCTTTCTTAAAAAGGGTGGCGATTTTAATTTTAGCTGGGAGTTTAGGTTTATTAACTAATATTTCTAGTTTCCTTACTACTTCCGAATATGGAGCCGAAAGTATGAGAGGTCAATCTGAATTGACTTCTGATATTGATAATAAAACTTCAGGATTAGATAAAAGCTATGCTACTAATTGGAGTTATGGGATTGCAGAATCTTTCACTTTGTTTATTCCTAATTTTCATGGTGGCTCTTCTAGTGCACCATTAACTAAAGATTCTGAGACTTACAAAGAGTTATCGAAACTAACCTCTAATGCTGGTGATTTAATAAAAAGATTGCCTCTATATTGGGGAGATCAGCCATTTACCTCTGGCCCTGTATATGCTGGAGCTATTGTTTTCTTTTTATTTATTTTAGGGTTACTATTAATTAATCCTGTGGTAAGAATTTGGGTGTTAATTAGTTTTGTTTTAATGCTTGCATTAAGTTGGGGCAAAAATTTTATGCCTCTTACAGAATTTTTTCTCGATTATATTCCTGGTTATAACAAGTTTAGGGCTGTTTCAACAACACTAGTAATTGTCGAATTGTTAATTCCTTTTGTTGCAATTTTAGGCTTGCAAAAGATTTTTTTCGACCACAAATCTTTTACTAAAGACCAATTAATTAAAAAGCTATTTATTTCTGCTTCTTTAGTAATAGGTTTTTGCTTTTTATTTATTTTGATGGCTAATAGCTTTTTCGACTTTGTTGGTTTAAGTGATGAAGGCTTAAAATCAAGTGGTTGGCCTATAGATGCAATACAGTCAGATAGAGCTTCTATTTTTGTATCCGATGCTTGGCGTTCATTAATTTTAGTTCTTATCGCTGCAGCTGCTATCTATTTATATATTTCTAAAACTCTAAAAAAGAATTTGATTATTGTTTTGATAGGAATCTTGGTCTTAGGCGATATGTGGATAGTTAATAAAAGATATCTGAAAGATGATAATTTCATTGCCAAAAGAAAAGTAGAACAACCATTTGTTAAATCAATCGCAGACCAACAAATTTTACAAGATAAAGACATTAACTATAGAGTTTATAATACTACTGTTAGTCCTTTCAACGATGCTTCTACTTCTTATTTCCATAAGTCCATTGGTGGATACCACGGAGCAAAATTGAAACGTTATCAAGAAATTATTGACAAATATCTTTCGGTTGGAAACATCAATATTTTTAATATGTTAAATGCCAAGTATTTTATTATTAAAGGGCAAAATAATTCTCCAGTTGCACAACTTAATAATGCTGCCTTTGGTAATGCTTGGTTTATTGATCAAGTAATTGATGTTGAAAACGCCGATCAGGAATTGGATTCAATTGGCGTTGTTGATTTAAAAACTAAAGCTGTTATTGATAAACGATACCAATATTCTACTTCTTTTTCTTTTGACTCGTTAGCAACTATAAATTTAACTAGCTATAAAGCAAACCATCTTGTATATCAGTCTAGTTCTACAACTGATCAGTTGGCTGTTTTTTCTGAAATCTTTTATGATAAAGGATGGAACGCTTATGTTAATGAAAAGTTAGTTCCTCATTATAGAGCTAATTATATTTTAAGAGCAATGAATGTTCCTGCAGGAAACAATAAAATAGAGTTTAAGTTTGAGCCTAAAACATTCAAAACTGGAGAGCAAATATCTTTGGCTAGTTCAGTTATTCTTCTTTTGTTAATTTTAGGAGTTGCTTATAAAGAGTTTAAATGAAGAAAGTTTTAATCATTACTTATTATTGGCCTCCAGGTTCTGGATCTGGAGTACAACGGTTTTTAAAATTTTCGAAGTATTTAAAACAATTTGGATGGGAACCAATCATATTGACTGTTAAAAATGGAAATTTTTCCTCTTTTGATAAATCTTTAGAAAAGGATATAGCTAAAGACACCTTGGTGTATAAGTCTAGTTCTTTAGAACCTTATTATTGGTATAACTTACTGTTCGGAAAAAAGAATAAACATTCAATCTCCGGGTCTATAGGCTTAGCTTCAGAATCTATATTTTCTAAATTAGCTTTATATATAAGAGCTAATTTTTTTGTTCCTGATGCTAGGGTAGGGTGGAATTATTTTGCATTTAAAAAGGCAGAAGAAATATTGAATAGCCATAAAATAGATGCTGTTATTTCAACTGGCCCTCCTCAAAGTTCTCATTTGATTGCCGAGAAGTTAAAATTAAAATTTAATTTACCTTGGATAGTCGATTTTAGAGATCCTTGGACTAGCGTTTTTTACAACAATTTATTTCCTAGAAGTAAGCGTACTATTGAGAAAGATAAAAGCATCGAAGATAGAATTGTAAAAAATGCAGATGCTATTTCCGTTGTTAGTAACGGACTTGTTGAAGAATTTAAAGCTAGAAATGAGAACATACATCTTATATATAATGGCTATGACGATTCAGATTTTGAAAACTTAAATGTAAAAAAAAGTGAGGATGAGTTTGTTATAACTTATGTTGGAAATTTTATGTCTAGTCAAAACGTACCAACTTTTTGGAATTGTATTTCAGACTTAGTTAAAACGAACGATAGATTTAAAGATAGACTTAAGATTAAACTGGTTGGAAATATTGATGACAAAGTTCGAAGTTCAATAAGTTCAAATAACTTAGATAAGTTTACAGATATTGTCGGTTATGTTAGCCATAAAAAGTCAGTCGAATATATGAAAGAATCTGATTTACTTCTTTTTGTTATTCCTAATTCGGTTCAAAATGAAAAAATTATTACTGGTAAGTTATTTGAATATTTAGCTACTGGAAATGATATTATTTCATTCGGTCCGATTCAAGGAGATGCATCTAATATTTTAGATGACATGCAAAAGAATAAGATGCTTAATTATAATGACATTAAATCAACAAAACAAACTCTTTTACATTGTTTTGAAAAGGATAAAAAAGATAAGCCTTATTCTGATGGTTTTAAAAAATACAGTAGAAAAGCCTTAACTAATCAACTTTCTATTTTACTCGATAGTTTAAGCGATTGATATAATTTAAAAAGACTATCATCAGTTCTTAAATTTTCATTAAGATATTTAAAGCCATTATTTCCTAAACACTCTCTTTGATTTTCATCTTTCGAGAGTTTATTGATTGCTTTTTTAAACTCTTCAATATTTTGGTAGACAATTCCACAATTTGCCGATTCTATTAATTTTTTTTGTGGAGTACAGTTGGAAGCAATAATTGCTTTTTTGCCGTACATGTATTGGTATATTTTATTTGCTACACCAGATTCGTGTTGTGGGTTTTTAATAAACGGTGCTATACAAATATCGGTGAAAGAAAGATGACTTAAAAGTTTGTCAATAGGTATCCATTCGATATATTCTATTTGGTTTTTAATTGTTTCAATAGCATTAAAGAATTCATTTTTGTCAGCTTTGTCTAGTGGACCAATAATTTTGAATCTTAGATTTTTATTGTTTAATTCTTTAAATGCTTTAAGTGCTTCAAAAATTCCTCTTCTTTTTGCTACTATACCGAAATAAAATAATTCTATTTTGTTTGCTTCTTTTCTAAATGAATTGTCGTTTTTAAAAGAATCGAATAAATCAAAATCGATGCTATTAGAATAAACAGTAAAACAATCGTGTTTAAGTTGGTATTTGTTTATTAACTCATTTTTAAATTGCAGGCTTAAAACAATTATTTTATCTGCATAACTAAGGTATTCTTCTTCTTTTTGGAACCAGCTTTTTGGTTTAGCAATAAATGCTTTTATCCTATTATTTGTCCATGAATAGCTATTTATAGCATAAGGAAAGTTTTCGTGTAAGTCTAATATAAGTTTAGCATTTTTATTTGACTTCTCGATTCCTTTTTTACAACACTTAGCCATATACAAATCATGAGTATGGATAATATCAATATCGTATTTATTTATGAAATTCTTTACCCAAAAACTCCAAAGTAATTCATATAATGGAATTCTATTTATAAGAAGAAAAAGGATGTTTTTAAGCCATGTACTTAAAAACATCCTTTCTATATTTTTAGTAGACCCTTTTCCTAGGGCTAGGATATACACTTTAAATCCATTTTTTTTAAGTAACGAAACCTCTTTCTTAACTCTTATATCTGAGTCAAAATTGTTATCTATTACTACGCCAACATTCATTAAAACGCTCTTCCAATACCAAATACAAACTTGTTTGTTTGTAATGAACTTTCATCTATATCAGGGTATCTATTTAAAAACATAGGGAAGTCTAATCGCAACACTATATCTTTTACTAAATCAAGCGTTCCCCAGTTGTTTAATGTAAGTGCAAATCCAATTCCAGCATCAGCTCTTAAATCTGAAAATGCATCATCTAAATTTGTTCTTGAAATTTCTGTATTATTTAACATTCCAGCATCTGCAAATAAATATGTTTTTATACTCCTTTGGTATTTAATTATTGGAATAATTCTTTGAATTTCTAATTCAATGTTTACAGAAACTCCAGAAGTGTTTTTATAATTATTAATATAATTTCCATTATTATCTAGTTCGGGAGCTAAATAACCACTATAACCTCTTAGGTTTAATCCTCCTCCATGATGAAAGCTGTTAGTTCCATTCCCATATCCGAGCCATTCGTTAGGAATAAATCCTCTAGATCGAGTAAATTTATTTTCTGCAAGCTGTTCTGAGTTTGCACCAGCTAAATATAATTGCGATTCGCTTGCCCAATTACTACCAGTACCATATTGAGCAAATACTCTAGTATTAAGTTTGAATTTGTCAATAGTACTTTTGTTTACAGTGTTAAATTTAAAGAATGAATAATCATAATCAGATCCTACAGAAGAGCTAACGATTTCGAAATTAATTTTTCCGCTACCTCCTTTGTATTTATAAAGGTGTGACCAACCTAATGTTGCCGTATTATTAAACTTTTCGCTTTCCCATTCATCATAAAGAGCGTAGTTTAGAGAAGAAATAGAGGGTCTGTACATACTTTTGTAAGAAATATAGAAAAAATTCTTTTTCTTGTAGTCATATTTTTGGAGTTCGAATTTGTTTAAAGCTAATCCGTCTAAATACCTTGAGTGTAATCCAATAGATAAGTTTTTACTAATTTTATCTAAGCCTGTTTTGTAATTAAATCGGTAGGATAGAGGGTCATAATTACTATCTAATGAGTCTAAACTAATGCCACTGTTTAACCATACATTTCCTTCAATTTTATGGTGATAATTTAAATAATCTCCGTTGAAATGTGCACCAATTTTTAATCCGTCATAGGCATTGTACCAAACATCTGGTCTTAAGAACAATTCATAATTTTTCCAATCTGGTATATTCCATATTTTAGAGTCAAATGCAAATTTTGTTGGCATTGTATTTGAGTTATTAAGCATATAACTATCTGCCAATCTGTTAGTAGGGTCAATAACTACTTTTTTAAGACCTACTTCAGATGTAATTATTGTTTTGTATTCAGGGAATATCTTTCCCCATGCATGCCATTTATCTAATACAGTTGCATCAGTATCTTTTATGAACCAAGTATTTGGAATGTGATAATGATTGGTATCATTGTTATTGTCAATCGTTATAAAATCAATTGGCATTTGCATTTCACCTTTTCTTTCGAAAGTCAGTTCATATTCACTATTTCCAACATTCTTGAGTCCAGAAATAGAATAATCAATAGTTTTAGTTGTTTCAAACCATTGATCAAAAAACCAGTTTAAGTCTGCTTTTGTATATTCTGTTATAGATTCTTTAAAGTCTTCAAAATATGGATGAGCCATTTTCCATTTTTGGAAATAATGTTGCATTGCACCTAAAAACAATTCATCTCCTAAAACATATTGCAAGTTATAAATCATTGCTGCAGTTTTGTAGTAAACATGTCTGTAACCACCTCCATGTCCTAATGAACTTTCGAAATCATCGGAATGTGTGTTTAATCTGGGGTCATTAAATTTTGTAGCATCTCTCATGTAAGCATAATAAACTCTAGAATCAATTGCTTTAACCGGTTTTTTAAATTTATTTCTATAATTATTATCGCTTTCTTCTTGTACTAAATATTCTCCGTCAATTTTATTTAAAGCCCAAGCAGTTAAAAATTGTGTAAAACCTTCATCCATAGCAGCTCTATAAGTTTCGTTAGAACCAACTTGTCCATAAAACCATTGATGACCAATTTCATGCGCTAACAAACCTCTATAACCTGGGTCAGAACCACCGTCTAGAGTAATCATAGGATACTCCATTCCGTCTCTTGCGTCAGCAACTATAATTTTATTATAAGTATACATTCCTATGTCTTCAGAAAATACTTTTATAACATCGGCAGCGAAACTTGCTGCATTTTGCCATTTAGATGCATGAGGTTCTTGCACTAGCGATATTGCACTAATGCCATTCCAAACTACTTCGCCAATTCTGTATGTAGGATCAGCAGTAAAAGCAAAATCATGCACGTTTTCAGCGTGATAAATCCAAGTCTTTCTATCTAAACTATCGTAAGGGGTAATAATTGACGGAGTAGAATTCCATGGTTTATCAGCAAAGTTTTTTATATCTAATTTTTCTCTTAAATCATCGGGCATTACTTCATCTTTATTTTGCAATGCACCTGTTGCTTCAACAACAAAGTTGGAAGCAAAAGTTAATTCTACATCGAAAGTACCAAAATCACCATAAAATTCTTTTCCTAAATGTTGATCCGTTGTCCATCCAAATTTGTGGTCATATACAGAAATTCTTGGATACCATAAAACGCCATCATAATGTTTGTATCCGAAGGCATTAAATGTTTTCATTCTTCTTCTTAAAGAACCATTATCAAAGTAGGTTTTAAAAATTATATCAAAAGTGATTTTTTCACCACTTTTTAGAGGATTATCTAGAAATACTTTTAGGATTGTATTATCAATTTCTGTTTTTAAATTTTTATTTTTTACTTTGATAGATTCAACATCTGTACCTAGACCCTGTGCTTCATACTCGCCATAATCTGGTTCATTATGATTTTGATGATGTAATTCTGAACAATAAGAGCCCGGAGTAAATGCATTCTGATATAAATGAAAGTATACTTCATTAATTTCGTCGGGAGAATTATTCCAGTATATTAATTGTTGTTCGCCATCAATAATATCCGTTCTTTCGTCAATATTTGCTTTGATTTTGTAATGAACATCTTGCTGCCAATATCCGTCGGGAGCTTTATTTCCCCAATAATTTGGATTGTCTGCTTGTCTATAAGTGTTTGGAGTAGACACAGGGTTGTATTTAGTTTGTGCAAAAGAAAATAATACAACAAAATTTAGTAACAATACTAGATAATTCTTCATAATAATTTTTGTTAATTTAATAGGGATGGCAAATATATGAAAAACCTAGAAATCTATGTGCAACTTTAAATTAATCAGTCTTGTTGTAAGGCGATTAGGTACACCAAATTGTAAACCGCTTGTGTCTCTTATCCACAAAAAAGAAATTGTATTATCAATATCTAATAAATTAAAAACTTCTAAACTAAGCCAAGCTGCTTCAGTGTTTCTGAATGGATTATATTTTTTCTTTCCTTTTATGTTTGCAGAAAAACCAATATCTGCTCTTTTGTAGTTTGGTAATGAGAAATCAAATTGACCTTTATATGCTCCCGGAGGAGTTAATGGTAATCTTGATCCATAAACAAGATTAAGATGCATTTTAAAGTTTGGATTTTTTGGCAAATAATCTTGAAAAAATAACGAAAAATTAACTCGTTGATCTGTTGGTCTTGCATAATAAGCAGGTTCAACAGTTTCTCCATTTTGGTTTGTGTAGGAATCGCCTATTATATCGGCTTCTGTTTTTAGTATTGATAAACTAGCCCAAGATTCAATTCCCTTTACAAACTCTCCATTTATTCTGAAATCAAAACCTTTAGCATATCCTACAGCACTATTTTCTGCATAATATCTAATTCTAACATTTTCTACATCATAGGGGATTACGTTTTTCAGATCTTTGTAATATAATTCTGAAACAATTTTAAATGGTCTTTGCCAAATATTAAAATTATAATCAGCACCTAATATAAAATGTACTGATTGTTGAGATTTAATTTCTCTATTTATTTTTCCATTTAGATCTCTTAATTCTCGATAAAACGGCGATTGATAATAATACCCACTCGAAAGGCAAAACAAAATGTCTTTATCCCATAGTGGTGTGTAAGAAATAGAAGCTCTTGGACTAAATAAGTATTCTTCGTTAAAGTCCCAGTAACTTGTTCTTATACCTGCATTTAAATTAAATAGACCGATTTTTTGTTCCGACAAAACATAGGCATTATATCTATTTGAATTTAATTGAATGTTTGTTTTTAATGAGTAATCTAGTTCAAAGTTTGGAGTTCCATTTACAGATTCACCTATCTGATTTTGAGGATGTGGTAAAGAAAAAGCGGACGAATCTATTAGTATCCATTCACTAATTTCATCATTAATTATTTCTCTCTGTGCTTTAACACCCCACTTTAAATTGATATTTTTTTTAAATAAGCTTCCTATGTGTTCAATATTAAAAACTTTAGCATTTAAAAAGTTTCGGGCATGATTTAAATGGGTTCCAATACCTATGTTTGATGTAGCTTCACCGAATGATTCTGAGCCTAAATCTCCATCAACTTGAGATAAATAATATTGAGCTAAAATATCAAATGTTTCACTTTCAAACGTCTGAAATCCAGTTACATTTAATCTAAGATTTACATTTTTTTTAGGTTGATGTTTTAAGGAGTATGATCCGAAGTAAGTTTGATATTGATCTATTTCTTGTCCTTCGAAGTATACAAATAATTCTAGAGGTATGCTTATAGTACCAAATCTAGTTGTTTTTGTTTGGGGAATATGTTGGAACTTATTTTTCGAATAATTTGTTAAAAAGCTCATTGACCAGCTTTCGTTTATTTTGTAATTGATTAAAGATTGAACATCCACAAAATTAGGCTTGTATTCTCCGTCAGTGTCTAAACTATTTAAAAGGTAGCTATTTGACTTTCTTCTCGCACCAATAATGTAGGATAGTTTTCTAGATTTGTTAGTTCCTTCAAAATGTAAATTCTGATTTAGAAGGCTAAAAGTTACAGAACCTCCAAATTTTGTAGGATTTCTATATTTAATGTCTAACACTGAGGACATTTTGTCGCCAAATTTGGCTGAATAACCACCAGCAGAAAAAGCGATTGATTCTACTAAGTCTGAATTTATAAACGATAATCCTTCTTGTTGACCCGATCTGATTAGAAAGGGCCTGTATATTTCTACTCCATTTACATAAACCAAGTTTTCATCAAAGTTACCTCCTCTAACAGAATATTGAGAACTTAACTCGTTAGAAGAGCTAACTCCAGGAAGTGTTTTAATAAGCTCTTCAACTCCACCATTGGAAGTAGGAATAAGAGTTGCATGCTTTGAATCTATTTTTTCGAATGTTGAATTTCTATTTAATTTATCTTTAACAACTACATTGTCAATGTTTATTCCTACATTATCTAAGCTTACATTTTGAGTGAATATTTGCCCTTTTTTCAGCATAGGAATATTAATTTCTTTTGCTTTAAATCCTATAAATGTATATTGTAATTTTTGAAATCTATTTGCATTAACGTCAATTTTGTATTCCCCTTTGTAATTTGAAATACTCCCTTTTTCGTCGGAGGACAGATATACGTTTACTCCCTCTAAAGGATTTCCTTCCTGATCAACAATGACTCCTGTTACTTGTTGAGAAAAAGAAAATAAATAGCAAAAAAATGAAAGAAGAAAAAAAAACTGCTTCATAAAGTGTCAAATATAAAATTAAGTTTTGGCAAATTTGATTCTAATATTATATTTGTTTAGATAACTTCTTAAAGTAAAAAATATTATGAAGAATGTTTTAGTTTTATGTACAGGAAATTCATGCAGATCACAAATGGCCGAAGCTTGGTTGAGATTTTACCACAATAAAGATATAAATGTTTTTAGTGCGGGACTTGAGGCACATGGGATAAATCCGTACATGAAAAAGGTAATGGAGATGGTTTCTATAAATATTGATAGCCACACATCTAACACCATGAAAGAATATGAAGGAAGAATATTTGATTTAGTTATTACCGTTTGCGATCATGCTAAAGATAATTGCCCTTATTTTAAGGATGCAAAGAAAAGGCTACACAAAGCTTTTCAAGACCCTGCAGATGCTAAGGGAACAGATGAAGAAAAAGTTAAAATATATTCTAGCGTAAGAGATGAAATACAAGAGTTTTGTAAAGATCTTAAGTTTTAATAATAAAAAACAGCATTGTATGTATTCTCGTTATTGAGATTATCTTTAACTTTTAGTTCAAAATTATGTTTTCCTTTCTCAAGATTTTTTTCAAAATAGTGGGTTAACCTGTTTCTTTTAGGATCATATTCCATTATTACCCATTTGCCATCAATTTTTCCTTCATAAGATTTTATTCCACTAAAGTCATCTTTAATTGTCATTTTTAGGGTCGATGACTTCATTGTTTTGCCCGGGTAAATATTTAGTC
>JBELHW010000053.1:0-11376 GCA_042091225.1 Cryomorphaceae bacterium
ATGATATGGGAGAACAAACAACTACTAGAACGATGAAATCAAGTGGTATTAACTTCTCTTTAGGTTTGTCTTTCTATTTCTAGAAATTCTTATTTCCAATTATCCATATTAGGCTGGCCATCATCTACCCAAGCTGAAAACCAAACCGAACTAGTTAAATGTATAGATTTTCTCATTTGACGCTCTACTAAACCATTCATAAGCTTATGATAAGCTTTAGAGTATTCTTTAGAATATACCTTAGAAGACTTTCCTGCTTTTTCCTCAAAGCTATATACTTTATCTGAATCAAAAGTTTCTCTAAGTTTTTTTTCGAATAGTAAAACAGTATCTATTGCATTATGACTTTGCTCAATTGTTTCCCAAATTTGGCTTAAAACATTAGGAATGTATTTAGTTTTTGGAACTATAAAATTATATTCAAAATGAAACAACTCTGGTAACCTTGATTCCCAAAAAGCATGTATTCCATGTTGGTCTGTTAATTGTCCATCATAATTTAGTGTAGTATGTAAAGGAACATTAGCATCAGCTATATAATGTCCTAGATCGGCAGATAGATAAATTATTCGTTCTGTGTTTTTATTTTTCATTGCTTTAATCAATTCGTAATAACAATGATTTATATGCCAAGGTAAAATTCCGGACGTGTTAATAGTATCTAACGAAAATTTTTCAATTGCTTCTTTTTTAAATCTTGGCATCACAACAAAAGGCGAATCTACGCTGTAAAAATCAATATCTATATAATGTTTACGAGCCTCTTCTTTATCCGAATATCTTCTTCTATCTGCATCTACAGCCTTTTCTTCAATTAAATTAACATTGTTAATGTAAAACGTATTCATTGACTGTGGAAGAGCAAAGACAGCATGCTTATTTATTACCTTATGAGAAAAAAACCCCAATTACTAGGGAATGAGGGCTAAATAATAAGACAATTATAAAAATAAATAATTTCATTTATAGGCTTCAATCTGATTGTCTACAACAATCGGAATAACATTTGTTTGATCTCTTTTTAAACAATAAGAAACGTCATTTATTATATTTAAGTGAGCTAATCTTCTACGATGTTGAGAATTTTCAAGAAAAGCGAACATATCTTCTTTTGCAGTATTGTAGATTAAACTTGCCATAGAACAGGAGTCAGAAGAACATTGAAAATTATTTGTTTCTTTCAATTGTTCAATTAATGCTCCTGCAAACAAAGTGTCTTCAGTACAAAAATCATTTTTCCAACCTGCACATAGAATAATAATATCTTTATTTAAATTATATAGATATTCTGTAAGAGCTTTAATGTTTAAAAAGGAACCAATTACGACATTATGGTCTCTTTTAGCAATATTAATTGCCTTTGTGCCATTAGTTGTAGTGACTACTAAATTTTTACCATTAATATCTTCTTTCAAATACCTAAGAGGAGAATTTCCGAAATCAAAGCCGGGAACTATCTTTCCATTTCTTTCAGCAGCTAAAATATGATTATCCTTTCCTTTAAAATCTAATGCTTCTTCTACAGTAGAAACAGGAATAATTTTTTTTACTCCTTTTTCGACAGCAATACACATTGCAGATGTAGCTCTTAAAATATCAACAACAATAACTATACTTTTTCTATCAGAATATAAATCAAATAGAGCTGGTGTTAAGCATACTTTAATACTATTTTTAATCATCGAGTTCTATACATAAAATGGCAGTTTACAAATTTTAGCCTTAACTTTTTTATTTCGAATAGAAATAAAAATATTTGTATCTATCTTAGAATGCTCTTTATTTACATAACCCATCCCTATGGCTTTGTTAAGAGAAGGTGACATAGTTCCAGAGGTAACCAAACCAATTAGATTATCATTTTCATCCAAAATTTGATACTCTTTTCTAGGGATACCTCTTTCTAAAAGCATAAACCCAACCCTTCTTTTTTTAACTCCATTTTCTTTTTGCGATTTTAAAAATTCGGAATTATTAAACGAATTATTAAATTTAGTTATCCATCCTAAACCTGCTTCTATAGGCGAAGTAGAATCGTCTATATCGTTTCCGTACAAACAGTAGCCCATTTCTAATCGAAGTGTATCTCTAGCTGCCAAACCTACCGGTTTGATGTTAAATGCTTTTCCTGCCTCAAAAACCTTATCCCATATTAAAGAAGCATACTTATTTGGAAAGTATATTTCAAACCCTCCAGAACCTGTATATCCGGTAGCAGAAATGATAACATTATTAATACCACAAAAATTCGCTTCTTTAAAATTGTAATACGGAATTGCATCTAGATCAATGTCAGTTAATAATTTAACTACATCAGATGCTTTTGGTCCTTGAATTGCTAGCAAAGACAATTGATCAGAAATGTTTGATATATCCGATCCGTTATTGAATTTTTTTATCCAATTTAAATCTTTATCAATATTAGAAGCATTTACAACTAACATAAACTTTTGACTATTAAAGCGATATACCAGCAAATCATCAACTATACCTCCTTCAAGGTTAGGAAAACAAGAATATTGAACTTGTCCATCAACAAGTAATGAAACGTCGTTAGAAGTTATCTTTTGAATGAAATCTAAAGCATTTGGACCTTCAATAATAAACTCTCCCATGTGAGAGACGTCAAAGACACCTACAGAAGATCTTACAGCAAGGTGCTCGTCTTTAACCCCCGAATATTGAACGGGCATATTAAAGCCTGCGAAAGGAACAATTTTAGCACCCAATTTTTCGTGAGTTGATAGTAAAGCTATATTTTTCATTTTTTTTATAAGTTACCTATAAAGGCTAGAAAATCATTATTTTCAAATTGATAATCAAAATTGACAGTAATAAATTTGATTTTCTGACCATTTCTTATCAACACCGGAATAAATTCTTTTTTAGAAGAAATTAACTGTCCAAAATGCTCTTTAGATTGTAAACTAACCTCTTGTAGGTCTGGAAATGCTCTAACCATTTCAATTAATTTTATATAGTCTGAGTCATTAGAAAATAAAATATTTTGAGGTTTTGAAAGTGCATCAAATTTAATTTCATTGATTGTTATCAATCTAAAGACATTAGCTTCACCCAAGCTATGTTTTAATTTTCGACAAGCAAAAATATTAACATCATTATTAGATGTTAAAGCCAATAAATGTCCAGCATTTTCAATTTCATCTATTTCTTGATCGTCAGATAATATATTTCGTTCCTCGGCATTTAAACCATGAGATTTTGCTAATCGAATATTTTCTTTAGATAAATCAATCAGAGAGGTATTGATTTCATGAGAATCAAGATACTTAGCAATAGAAATAGAACCTTCGTTGGCTCCAACGAAAACTACATCATTTTTATCTTTTTTAATAACGCCTAACAATCGTGCAATTAATTTTGCTGACAAACCATTTAATGTAACTGTTCCAAGAATTATCATAAAGGTAAGAGGAACAAGCATTTCGACATCTTCTCTCAATTCAGGAGGTAAGTTAATTTTATCAGAATTTAATAAGTATAAAGAAAACAATGAGGCTACTGCTGCAGCAACTATTCCCTTTGGTCCAATCCATGCTATAAAAGCTTTTTCTTTCCAATTTAAATTTGAATTAAATGCACTAATCCATACTGCAATAGGGCGTAGTACAAATACAATAATTAAAAATATGTAAATAGAATTGATTTCTAATTTCTGCAATTGCTCCAAATCAATCTTTGTAGATAGAATTATAAATAAAACAGAAATCAAAATCAATGTTAAACTTTCTTTAAAATCTAATATTTTATCAATATTTGGAGTTTTAATATTAGCTAATAAAATACCCATTACAGTAACAGAAAGTAATCCTGATTCTGGCTGTATGGAATCTGCTCCTGCAAAGGCAAAAATGACAAACCCTAAAGAAATGACATTAATTAAAAAATGTGGGATTAAATCCCTTTTCAACAAAGAATGTAGAGTCCAACCTGAAAAAAGTCCAAAAAATGTTCCTACACATAAAGTTAAAAAGAAAGTTTTAAGTGCAACTTGGGTAAGCCCCATAGAATGATCGCCACCGACACCCATTGTAGAAACAAAAAGTAATTCATATACTAAAACTGCTACTAATGCTCCAATTGGATCTATAACTATACCCTCCCATTTTAAAATAGTGCTAATATTTTTTTTTGGCTTAACACTTTGTAATATAGGAGCAATAACTGTCGGACCAGTAACGATAATTAAAGAACCGAATAAAAGAGCTACCCTATAATCCATACCAATAAAAAAGTGGGCAGCAATTGCTCCACCAATTAGCATAATGATAGTCCCAAAAAACAATAAGTTTCTTACTACACCAGCTAATTTTCTTACTTCTTTAAACTTTAGTGTAAGCCCTCCTTCAAACAGTATGATTCCTACCGATAGTGAGACAAAATAATACATGGTTTTACCAGCAAAAATATTTTCTGGATTAATCCACTTTTCATCAATACCTAAAAAAACTTTAGAAAGGGGTCCTAAAAAGAGACCTAATAATATAAGAGGAAAAATCGCAGGAATTTTCATTCTCCAAGCAATCCATTGGGCGAAAATACCAAAGACAATAATAGCAGATAATTCTAACATTTAGTAAAAATACAAAATATATAAACTTTTAAAACTTTAATTAAAAAAAGTATTAATTAGTTTTTAGAAATGAATATTTTTTTACCATTCTGAATATAGATTCCTGAATTAACACTTTTTAAATCTTCAACCTTATTTCCTTTTATGTCGAAAATTAAATTGTTAGTATTAGGCTCATTAATGTAGTTAAAAATTCCAGATGCATTTCTTATATCAAACGCCATTGTTCCTGGTGAAACACCGCAATCAAACTCCTTTATTAATTCGTTTTCATTATTGTAAATGATAACCTTACCAAAGGAAAAATAATCGGTAACACTTGTGTATAAATACTGATTAATATTGTCATACGCTAAGTCATAAAAACCTTGATTAATCCCTTCTATTACATTTCCATTATCGTTAAACGTTATTGGATCCCACTCATATAATTCAGAGGTATTAGAAATTTGATAAATTAACTTATTATCCCTAAATGAAGAAGTTCCACAACCGGTACTTGAACTTGCAATATTAGTTGTTAGGTGAGAATTATCAGTCAAGTTAAATTTAGTTATTGAAGCTCCTGACCAATCTTTATTGTTTACAGTATAGATAAATTGACCATCTGTCATCATGTTATCTATATTTGTAGCATCAACACCTAAATCTATTTCATTAATATAATTTAATGCTGTCATATCTAATAGTCCTATAATTCCCTTTTCATTACCCCATTCGAAGCCATTATTTATTCCTACATAGACAATATCATCTTTAACTATTAAATTTTGAGATGCCCATTTTGGTCCATTTATAGTATCAAATTCAGCAACAATGCTTAAATCATTTGTAGAATAAACCTGAAGATAACTTGAAAAATTAATTTGGTATTCCCCTCTAGTAACAATAATATTATCGTTGTGTACAACAATATTTCTGATTCCTGGGACAACTGCGGTTTCAATTAGCTCATTAGAAAGAAGATCATATTTTAATAACATGGTATCTGCTGCAACATAATAAAAGCCATCATTAATAATGATATCAGAACCAAATCTTGCTCCTTCGATCGTATCAATTGTTGTATATATTTCAGTGCTAGGATCATAACTTCCTATTGTTACTGGAACAACAACTTCAGAATCAACATAATTGTAATAACCTTCATTTAAGATTAGAACTTGATTAACATAGTTCTGACCAAATGCATTAAATGTTAGTAATAAAGATAAAAAACTAAAAAATTTCATGATGTAAATAATATGTAATTAATAGACTGTATAAAAAATTTTATCCTCGAAATTTTTTATAAATAGCAATGATGGCAGGTCTTCTGACTTACTCCATTTTGAAAAACCTTCCCGAATTAACAGTGGTTATAAAGAATATTCAAAAATTACAGAGCTTACAGCTGCGAGTACAGTTGAGGATTTACACCTCCTTCCCTTTTAACCTATTTTTTCGTTCAAAAACAGGACCAAAATTGAAATGCAATATTAAGCTTAATTTTTTAATATTAATTTTTGAGAGTAGAAATCAAAACGATAAATGGGATGGAACATGTAATGGTGTAAAATGCCCTACTGGAGTATATGTTAGTAGATTTGAATTCTTCTATAAAAATGCAAGACAAAAAAATATTATAACTAGAAGGATATCATTATATCAATGATGATTAAAAATTTCTAGAGATTTATTATATGCACTTTCAAAAGCAAGCATATTTAAATTATTGCCAATTTTTTTATTCTGCATAAATGAAATTAGGCTTTCTGTCGCTAAATTACCAACTAACTCATCGCTTGCCATAGGACAACCGCCAAAACCTTTAATAGCACTATCAAACCTTCTACAGCCACTATTATAAGCTGCTTCTACCTTTTCCGTCCAACTATCCTTATTGGTATGGAGATGAGCACCAAATTCTACTGAAGTAAATTCACTAGTTAATAATTGGAAAATAGATCTAATATTTTCTTTATTAGAAACACCAATCGTATCCGATAATGCTAAAGTTTTAACACCCATTTCTATAATTTTTTCAGACCAATGAGCCACTATGTCCTCATGCCATTTTTCTCCATAAGGATTACCAAATGCCATTGATAAATATACAACTAGAGATTTATTATTTTTAAAAGATAATTCTTGAATTTTTTCTAGAGTAATTAAAGATTCTTCAATAGATTTATTAGTGTTTCTTTTTTGAAACTCTTCAGAAATAGAAAACGGAAATCCTAAAAATTGAATTCGTTCAAATGAACAAGCATCCATAGCTCCTCTACTGTTAGCAATAATTGCTAATAACTTGGAAGGGCTTTCGTCGAGTTTATCAATCAACTTAGCTGTATCTCTCATTTGAGGAATGGCTTTTTCAGAAACGAAACTACCGAAGTCGATGGTATCAAATCCTACTTTTAAAAGTCTGTTTATATAAGATGCTTTAAGATCTGTGTCTACAAATTTTTCTAAACCTTGCATTGCATCTCTAGGGCATTCTATAATTTTCATAGTTTTAATAATGCCTTGTTAATCTTCTTAACTATAGATGGACCTTGATAAACAAAACCAGTATAAATCTGAACTAGACTAGCGCCTGCTTTTATTTTTTCAATTGCATCTTTTTCACAATGAATCCCTCCCACTCCAATAATAACGAATTTACCCTTAGATTTTTCAGCAAGGTATTTAATAATTTTTGTAGACTTGTTTGTAATTGCTTTCCCACTTAAACCACCATTTCCAATATTGTTTACGAAATTGACATCAGATTTTAAATTAGACCTATCAATTGTAGTATTTGAGGCTATTACACCATCTAATTTAGTCTCATTTATTATATCAACTATTTCATCCAGCTGACTTTCACTTAAATCGGGTGCAATTTTTAAAAGAATAGGTTTTCTTTGTTTCTTATTATTATTTAAAGATTGGAGTCCATTTAAAATTTTTGTTAAAGGCTTTATATCTTGTAGTTCTCTAAGACCAGGTGTATTAGGAGAACTAACATTTACCACAAAATAATCTACATAATCAAACAACTTATTAAAACAGGTTTCGTAATCTTTATAAGCAACTTCGTTTGGTGTAGTTTTATTTTTTCCAATATTACCTCCAATAATTACCGAAGTTTTTCTTTTCTTAAGTCTTTCTACAACAGCATCAACACCACTATTGTTAAATCCCATTCTATTTATTAAAGATTCATCTTGAGGCAATCTAAACAACCTAGGTTTGGGGTTTCCATTTTGTGGTAATGGAGTAACAGTTCCGATTTCAATAAAGCCAAAACCAAAAGAAGCTAATTCATCATATAATTTAGCGTCTTTATCAAAACCAGCAGCTAAGCCAACAGGGTTTTGAAATGTTATTCCAAAAAGCTCTCGCTTTAATTTATCATTTTTAATAGAATAAAAAAATCTCCAAGATTTTAATTTAAAGGGAATAAACGAAGCTATTTTTATCATCCTAAAGATGGTGTGATGAATAAATTCAGGATCGAAAAGAAATAAAATTGGTCTTATAAGATTTTTATACATTTAGTATATTTTTAAGACAAAATTACGAAATGAGATTTTAAGATGGCTTATATTCTTTAAAAGATTGATCACTGTAAATAATAATCACCTTTTCAACATTTCTTTCAATTACTTTTTCAGAAAAAATATTTGATTCTTTTTTTGATTCTTTAATTGCATTAGAAGATACCAACATTTCTCCATTACCTAAAATAAGCCAGTTGGATGAAATTGAATTAAATCTTTTTAATATTTTTTGAATTACTTCGATACTTGGTTTATTCCTACCACTCAAAATATGTGAAATAGTCGATCGATTAACATCTATTTCTTGAGCAAACGAATTAGAAGTTAAACTATAATTATCTATTATTTTTTGTATGCGATCTTTCATAAAAACAATCTGTTACAAATGTAAACATAAAATAATAATATTTAACAGCAAAAGAAGATCTATATTAAAAATAATTAGTAAAAAATATCAATCTTTATTTAAACTAACGTTACATTTAACTATATATAATATATTGATTATTAGTTGTTTATAAATTATTCTAATTTATTTTTTATTTTTATCTGATTTTATGTTAAAAAAACAGAATATCGTGTTTACATAAGTATATTTTAATCCAAAAAAGTTCTAAAAATCTATATAAAATGTTTGCTAAAATTTTAGGCTATACCCCCTACTCTTTTAATACTTAAATTGATTATTTTTGTACTATAATGATTGCACCTAAACTACCCAGCTTTTTTAAATCAGCTCCACATCGTAAGTTCAATTTAAAAACAAGATATTACGACAAAAGGAAAGAGAAAATAGAAAAAGTTCTTTTAGCTAACGAGGCAAAGAACAATAAATTAGAATTTAAGAATCAATGGGGACCTTCTAGTCGAGCAAAATCGAATAAAAATTCAAATAAAACTATTTTATTAATTGTATTAGCTTTGTTTTTCGTCTCCTATTTACTTTTAAAATAATATATGTCGGACATTATTCATCTTTTACCTGATCATGTTGCAAATCAAATTGCTGCTGGAGAAGTTATTCAACGACCCTCCTCTGCTGTTAAAGAATTAGTTGAAAATTCTGTTGATTCTGGAGCGACCAACATAAAGCTCATAATTAAAGACGCTGGAAGAACGCTTATTCAAGTTACTGACAACGGATCGGGAATGAGCGAAACAGATGCCAGAATGTGTTTTGAACGTCATGCAACCTCAAAGATAAGAGAAGCTGATGATTTGTACTCTATTAAATCAATGGGGTTTAGAGGCGAAGCAATGGCCTCTATAGCAGCTATTTCACAGGTTGAACTTAAAACAAAAACCAAAGACACTGAATTAGGCACTTTAATAAATATCGAGGGAAGTAAAATTAAAACCCAAGAAAATTGTGCTACAAACAAGGGAACTTCTATTAGTATTAAAAATTTATTTTTCAATGTTCCTGCCAGAAGAAACTTTCTAAAAAGCGATAATGTTGAACTCAAACATATAATTGAAGAATTTACAAGAGTTGCTTTAGCTAATCCTTCCATAAATTTTACTTTCTATCATAACGATAATGAAGTTTATAATCTTAAAAAAAGTAATTTAATACAACGAATTAGCTCAATGAACGGAAAGAATTACAACGAAAAGCTAGTTCCAATAAAAGAAGAAATCTCATTAACATCCATTAGTGGCTTTATAGGAAAACCTGAGTTTGCAAGAAAAACAAGAGGGGAACAATACTTTTTTGTAAACAACAGATTTATTAAAAGTGGATATCTTCATCATGCTATTGTTTCTGCTTACACCGATTTGATACCCAAAGAACAGATTCCATCTTACTTTTTGTTTTTTGAAATCAATCCTATTTTAATAGACATAAATATACATCCTACAAAAACAGAAATAAAATTTGAGGATGAAAAGAGCATTTACGCAATACTGAGAGCTTGTGCCAAAAAAGCGCTAGGTCAACATAATATTACTCCTACGATTGATTTCAACAAGGATCCTTCTTTTGACACCATTGCACCAAAAGATGCAAACTTAAAAATGCCTAAAATTAAAGTTGACGATTCTTATAATCCGTTTGAAAAAAAAATCAATCCAAATAAAAACAACACTGAAAATTGGGAGAATTTATTTGAACTTAGTCAAAGCGAAGAACAAAAAATTTCTGAAAATAGAATAGTACAATCTTCATTAGAAAATTTTGAAGATTTTAATCAAAAAATACTTTTTCAAATACAAGAAAAATACATTCTTTCTCCTATAAAATCAGGAATAATGATTGTTCATCAACAAAGAGCACATCAGAAAATATTGTATAATAAATACCTAAATTTTAGAGAAAAAATAGATTCTCAACAATTATTATTTCCTAAAACTATAGAATTAAGTCCACAAGACTTTAATTTGATTAAAGAAATGAGTGAGGAACTCAATGAATCTGGCTTTATCTTTGATTTTTTAGGAAAAAACAGCTTAGTTGTTCTTGGTATTCCAAGCGATTTAAATCAAGAAGAAATTAACCTTTCATTTGATGATATTTTAGAAGAATTTAAAAATTCAGAAAATTCTAGCCTAAAAAATAATGAAAAGATGGCTAAAGCAATAGCTGTAAGCTCTTCAATTAGATCTGGTAGAAAACTAAATCAATTAGAAATGTCGAGTCTCATTGATCAATTATTTGAGTTAGAATTGCCTAATATTGGCATTTATAAAAAAAATACATTCGTAACTATTTCAATGGATGAAATTGCAAACAAATTTTAAAAAATGAATCTAAGACCCTCTGGCTTTACCTACCTTCCTGAAGTTGTAAAAAACTTACTTATAATTAATGGATTATTTTTTCTTGCTACCTATGTTTTAGGAAGCAGTTTAAATATTGATTTAGCAAAACACTTAGGACTTCATCAATTTCAATCTCCTGACTTCAGGCCACATCAGCTGGTAACCCACATGTTTATGCATGGAGGAGTGAGTCATATTTTATTTAATATGTTCGCATTATGGATGTTTGGAAATCAGCTAGAAAATATTTGGGGGAGTAAGCGATTTCTAACTTATTATATTATAACAGGATTAGGGGCAGCAGCTCTTCATCTTGCAGTATGTCAATTACAGATTTCATTTTTAGAGGCAAAAATGTCAATCGAACAAATAAATATTGTTATTTCTGATGGATATAATGCTCTACAAAACAATCAAAACTTCAGAGATCCTTTGCTTTTTAAATTAAACAACCTTTACCACACTCCCACTGTTGGTGCTTCAGGAGCTGTA
>JBELHW010000009.1:0-52235 GCA_042091225.1 Cryomorphaceae bacterium
GTGGCCCGTTCTTCTGGGGCTTCGTCCAGTCAAGTCGAATTGTTTTGACACCCCTGGTAGCTTGCAATAGCCTTGGAGTCGATGCTACATCATTAAGATTTCAGAATGTTTATGGACCTGGTCAATCATTATCAAATCCATATACTGGCATATTATCCATATTCTCAACCAGAATTTTAAATAATAACCCTATAAATGTTTTTGAAGATGGATTAGAGTCAAGAGATTTTGTATATATTGATGATGTAATTGATGCTACACTTTTAGCAATGTTTGAAAAAAGTGCTAAATCAACATCTTATAATATAGGTTCTGGCCAATCAACTTCTGTTGATTTGGTAGCTAATACTTTAAAATCAGTATATAAATCAGATATAGATATAATAGTTTCTGGAAACTTTAGAGTTGGTGATATAAGACATAACAAGGCTGATATTAGTAAAGCTCAAAAAGATTTAGGATTTAAGCCTAAAGTAATGTTTGAGCAAGGAGTCGAACTTTTTTCTAATTGGGTAAAACAACAAGAAATTCAAGAAGATAATTATGATCAATCTGAATTTGACCTAAAGCAAAAAGGATTGATGAAATGAAAATCGGACTAGTAACAGTAACCTATAATAGCGAATCTGTGTTAGCTGATTTTTTACAGTCAGTTAAAAATCAGACGTATAACAATTATTGTTTGTACGTCGTCGATAACGATTCTAAAGACAAAACAAAAAAGCTGTTACAAGCAGAAGCTAATATTCAGCGTATAAATAACGAAGATAATCTTGGGGTTGCTTATGCAAATAATCAAGGTGTTAAATTAGCTTTAAAAGATGGGTGTGATTTTGTTTTACTAGTAAACAACGATACTGTTTTCGAAAAAGAGTTATTAAATAAATTATTAGGCACTTACAATAAACTAGGTTATTCTATTATAGTTCCTAAAATGAAATACTTTGACTCCAAGTTAATTTGGTTTGCTGGCGGTTTTTTCAACACAAAAAAAGCGTTTTTAAATTACCATAGAGGCCAAGGAGAAAAAGATGAGGGATTGTATAAAGACGGCTTGATAGATTATGCTCCTATATGTTGTGCTTTGATACATAAAAGTGTTTTTGATGATATTGGTTTCTTTGACGAAAAGTTTTTTGTTTACTTTGATGATGCCGATTTCTTTTTCAGAGTAAAGAAAAACAAAAAGCATAAAGTGTTTTATATAAACGATGTAGATTTTCATCATAAAATTGGAAGCTTGTCCAAGTCAAGAGAGAAAAGAGATAAAAATAAGTATAGTCCTTTTTTTATTCAGCAAATGACCAAAAATCATGTCTATTTTTTAAGAAAACAAAAAACCTTATTTGCTTCTTTTCTATTACTATATGTCTTTTTTTATTTTATTGCCAGATTTTTTATAAGTTCAAGCTTTTCAAAAGATGGAAATACATTCAAATTAATATTGTCTTCTTATTTTAACGGTTTTAAAATAAAGGTATGAAAGTAAATACATTCATTGTTGGCGCTCCTAAAGCTGGAACTACATCCTTACATTTTTACTTAAATCAGCACCCTAAAATTTGTATGAGTTCCGTTAAAGAACCTAATTTTTTCTCGGCTAAAGAAGTTGAAAATTTATATTACGGTTCTGAAATTATAAATTCTTCTAAAGATTACAATTCTTTATTTGACTTTAATTGTAAAATAAA
Source organism: Cryomorphaceae bacterium (assembly GCA_042091225.1). Taxonomy (GTDB): domain Bacteria; phylum Bacteroidota; class Bacteroidia; order Flavobacteriales; family UBA7312; genus JABAYQ01. The sequence goes on from JBELHW010000009.1 coordinate 1,692, forward strand.
TGGAGATGCTAGTGTTTCCTATTTGTATTACCCCCAGGTTGCCAAACGTATATATGAGTATAATAATGATGCTAAAATTATTATTATGTTAAGAAACCCTACACAAAGGTTATATTCTCATTATTTGATGGATAAAAGACTCGGTTATTGTTCTATTTCTCTACAAGAGATATATAACAATAGAGATAAATATCCATTGTTTTTTCAGCAGTTTTTTTCTTTAGGTAATTACAGTCATCAAATTAAAAATTATGAAGAGTTTTTCGATAAGTCTCAAATTTTAATATTGTTATATGATGACTTAAAATCAGATACAGAATCTCTTGTAAATAGTGTGTTTTCTTTTTTAAAAGTGGAAAAGATTAACATTGATTTACAAATAAAAAATCAAATGTTAACTCCTTCCAATGCTTTACTTTCTCGTTTATATAAGTACAAATTTTCAAGAAAACTTTCGCATTTGCTTTTTTCTGATTTTTTAAAAAACAAGATTAAAAAAAGTTTTTTTATCTCTAAAACAAAACAAGAATTAGCAGAAAGTGAGTTAAAAATGGTTTCTAATTATTATGAGGATGAAATTTCTAATCTAGAAATTTTAATTAATACAGATCTTAGCTCATGGAAAAAATAGCCATAATTGATCCTGTCGGTGCTAAAGCGGGAATGGATTATTATAACTTAGGTCTTTCTAATGGACTAAACAAAAACGGAACGAAAGTATTTCTGTTTTCAAATTTTGACAGTACTCTAAGTGATACAATTAGTTATTCTTTTTTTGGACAATTTTACGCCAATAAATTTTTTCAAGCCATTAACCTTTTTCTTGCGGTAATTCGCTCCTGTATTGTCTGTAAAAAAGAAAGCATTAACACCGTTATTTTACATTTATTTTCGACTCAAATAACATCTTTTTTCACCTTTCTTGTTTGTAAATTATTCCGATTAAAGATTATTGTTATTTCTCACGATGTTTCTTCCTTTGTTAAGGATGATAACGAATTATTTAAAAAACTTATATATAAAAAATGGAGTTCTAAAATTGTAGTACATAATCAGTTTTCTTATGAGTCTCTTTGTTCTTCAATCGAAGGAATAAAACATAAAGTTTCTATCATTAAACATGGATCATTTATTGATATGCCATTAGATGATGTTACAAAACTTTCGTCTTTAAAAAGTTTAAATCTTGACCCTAGCTTTAAATATATTCTGTTTTTTGGTCAAATTAAAAAAGTTAAAAATCTAGACCTTTTATTGAATGCTTTTTCAGACATAAATATGGATGTGAAACTTATTATCGCTGGCAAAGTATGGAAAGATAATTTTGATGATTATCAGAAAATAATCAAGGATAAAAATTTGAGTGATAGAGTTGTTTTAGACATTCAATTTATTAGCGACCAAAAAAGAGAAGTTTATTTTAAATGTGCTGATTTAATGGTTTTGCCTTACAAAGAAATATATCAAAGTGGAGTTTTACTGATGGCAATGTCTTACGGAATTCCGACTTTAGTTTCAAATATCGCTCCATTTAAAGAAATAATTTCACATAATGAGAATGGATTTATTTTTCAAAGTAACAATATAAAAGACTTATCTGAAAAAGTTAATTCTGTAATTTCAGATCAAGTTAAATTAGATTCCGTGAGTAAAAGCTCAATTCAGAGCATGAAAAATCATTACGATTGGAAAGATATCGCAAGAAATTATTTAGAACTTATCTAAAATAAGAAACAGAAATATTTTATTGTTGTTTAAGACATTTAACTTATTAAAATTTGATAAATTTGTACTCTTAAAAACATGGTTATATTACCATGTTAAAACGGATAATCAATTGGTTCATAAATGTCCATATCTGACGTCATTCAACTTTCTAAAGTCCGCTTAACTTCTAGCGTCGTTTTTTCAGCTATAGCTGGTTTTTTTATTGCTGGAGGAGAGTATGATTCTTCTGTTCTATTATTATTAATCGTTGGGGGTTTTTTAGTTGTCGCATCCTCAAACGGATTCAATCAGTTAATTGAAAAAGACCTTGACTTAAAGATGAAGCGAACAGAGAATCGCCCACTTCCCACTAATAGAATGAATTCAAAGGAAGCTCTTTTTATTTCTTTATTAATGGGTTTAGTAGGAGTTTTTCTTTTATTTCTGATAAACTATCGAGCAGGATTTTTAGGAGCCTTTTCTGTGTTTCTTTATGTTTTGGCTTATACACCCTTAAAAAGAATCAGTTCTATCTCTGTTTTTGTTGGTGCTTTTCCTGGTGCAATTCCTTTTATGCTCGGATGGATTGCTGTTACAAATTCTTACGATATTGAAGCTTTAATTTTATTTTCTATTCAGTTTATATGGCAATTCCCTCACTTTTGGGCAATTGCATGGGCTTCAAGTGAAGATTATCAAAAAGCAGGATTCAAAATGCTACCCGGACCTAAAGACAGAAGTACTGCTTTTAAGGCTATGGTCTACACTCTATTTTTAATCCCAATTTCTGTGCTCCCTGTTTTCGGAATTGCTGGAGAATTAAAGTTATCCCTTCTTTCCGCTTTGTTAGCGGTAGTGCTAGGTTTATGGTTTCTAACCAAAGCAGTAAAATTATTCAAAACATTAGAAGATGTTGATGCTAAAAAGCTAATGATTTCTTCTTTTATATATTTACCAATTCTTCAATTAATCTACGTTATAGATAAGTTATTATGACAACATTCGAACAGCAAAAGAAAAAATCAGCAAAACCTTTACTATGGATTTCTATGGTGAGCATGTCTATGGTCTTTGCAGGACTAAGTAGTGGTTACATAGTAGCAAAATCCGAAAGTTGGTTATTTTATGATATTCCTATTTGGTTTTATATAAGCACAATATTTATTGTTGCATCTAGTTTTACAATGCACAAAGCAAAAATGCTTGTTAAAACGGATAATCAATTAGAAGCAGTTAAATGGATAAAAATTACTTTAGCATTAGGTCTTTCTTTTGCAATTTCACAATTTCTTGTTTGGTCTTCTTTAATTGATCAAGGATTTTATTTTACGGGTCCTGGGTTTAAGCAAAGTAGTGGATTTTTATATGTTTTTACACTCTTACACTTGCTCCATTTAGCAGGTGGGATAGTAGTACTTTTAGTATGTTGGTATAAAGCAGCTAATCTTAAATATTCGAATGGAAATAGTCTTGGAATTGAATTAGCTTCTATCTTTTGGCATTTCCTTGACATTTTATGGGTCTATTTATTCCTTTTTTTACTAATAATTCGTTAAAATTGCAAAACTTTTCAATCAATTAAATAAATGGAAGAAAAAAATACAACAACAAAAGCTTGGAAAGGTGGTGATAAACCATTTTTAGCTAGTTATGGAAAACTAATGATGTGGTTCTTCTTAATTTCTGATGCTCTAACTTTTTCAGGTTTCTTGGCTGCCTACGGATTTATGCGATTTAAATATGCTAGCGTTTGGCCTGTAGCTGAAGAGGTATTTACTCATTTCCCATTTCTTGAGGGAGAACACCCCTTGCTATTTGTAGCTCTAATGACCTTTATTTTAATTATGAGCTCCGTTACAATGGTACTAGCTGTTAACGAAGGGCATAAAAATAATAAGAATGCGGTTATTTTATGGATGGGACTTACCATTTTCGGAGGGTTTACATTTCTTGGTTCTCAAGCTTGGGAATGGGGCCACTTTATACATGGGGATAAAGGAGGAATCGAACTCCCAAACCATGATATAATACATATTGTTGATCAGGACGAAAAACTGTATTCCATTTATGATTTAGTAGGAGTAGACTCCTATATTGATAAGGCTCATGAGATAACAATGGAGCAAGTAGATTCTGCATTTTTCTCTAAAGATAACTTTAGTTTAAAAATGGCAGATAAGTCGATAGTTAGTAAAGAAGCTGCTGCTGCTTATCTTAGAAATTCTGAACTTGTTTTAGGTGCGAATCTCATTAAAAACGAATATGGTCATCAGTTATTTGCTAATTTCTTTTACTTTATTACAGGTTTTCACGGTTTTCACGTTTTTAGTGGGGTAGTGATTCTTGTTATCATTTTTATTAATGTGATTAAAGGAACTTACCAACAAAGAGGACATTATGAAATGGTAGAAAAAGTAGGACTTTATTGGCACTTTGTCGATTTAGTTTGGGTATTCGTATTTACATTCTTTTACCTTGTTTAATTATTCAAAAAATAAATTATGGCAGATCAAAATGGAACATGGTGGATTTGGAAAGTTTTCTGGATTCTTTTAATCGTAACTGCAGTAGAAGTAATTTTAGGTATTATAAAGCCTGCAGTGTTAATTGATAATTCTATTTTAGGAACATCGCTTCTGAATATGGTATTTATCATTTTAACAATTATTAAAGCAGCATATATCGTTATGGAATTTATGCACTTAGGTCATGAAGTTAAAGGATTAAAAGTTACTATACTTTTGCCAGGAATTGTTCTTATTCCTTATTTACTTTTCATATTACTCAATGAGGGTAATTATGTAATGGGAATGTTATAATATCTTATATGAAAAAGTCTAAAGGATTTCTATTAGTAATTTTTATTTTGGTTCTTCCTTCAGCTATTTATTTAGGCTTTATAAAAGGGAAACACAATTTTGTACACCTTCCAATTGTAGGGCCTCAAACAGACTCTACTTACCATCAAATTCCTCCTTTTTCTTTTGTTAATCAGTATGGAGATACCATTACACAAGAAGATTATTTAGGTAGTGTTTATGTCGCAAATTTTGTTTTTACCACTTGCCCAACAATATGTCCTGTTATGACATATCAGATGAAAAGAATTCAGCAAAAAACAAATACATTGCCTGGTTTCAAAAATAACTTTAAAATTTTATCTCATACTGTTAATCCCGATTATGATACTCCTGAAATATTGCTCGAATATGCTAATAACATGGAGGCCGAATTGACTAACTGGAACTTTGTTACAGGAGATAAAAATTCTATTTATGCTATGGCTCCTTATTATTTTGTTAGCGCAATGGAAGATAGCCTAGCCGAAGGCGGATTTTTGCACTCTGAGTTTTTTGTAATAGTAGATAAAGAAGGAAGGGTAAGGGCAAGAGATGATGACAATGGAAATAATATTGGAGTTTATGACGGAACAAGTGAGTATGAAGTAGGCTTATTAATTGACGATCTTAAAGTTCTAATTGCAGAATATAATTTAGCTAAAAAAGATAAAAGTGAACAAAAGAGATAAATTTTATATCCCATTAATTGTGATTTTATCAATTGCTGTTCCTCTTGTAGTTACTGCATTAATGTTATTGCCCGATTCAATGCGATTAGAATTCGGTGGAGCTGATTTAAGATCATTGCCTTTTCTTCATGCAGTTATTAACGGAAGTACTGCAGTTTTACTTTTCGTAGGTTTTGTAATGATAAAAAATAAAAAGATTGCTTGGCATAGAATATCTATGATAAGTGCATTTTTATTATCTGCACTATTTTTAGTGTCCTATGTAATATCTAAATTATCAAATTCTCCGGTTCCTTATCAGGGTGAAGGAGCTATGAAGAGTATATATTTTTTTATTCTTATAAGCCATATAATTCTTTCTGTTCCTGTTTTACCATTAGCACTTTTAGCTATTTATAGAGGTATAACTGGCGAGTTCGAAAAGCATGTGAAAATTGTTAAATGGACTTTCCCTATCTGGATGTATGTTGCCATTACAGGTGTTTTAGTTTACATTTTTATGATGCCGTATTATGCTTAACTTTGTACTATGCTAAAAAAGTTATTTTTTTTAATCTTTTTGTTTATTTATTCTGCTCAATCTTTTGCTCAATGCGCTATGTGCAAATCTGTAGTTGAAAGTAATATTGAGGGTGGAAGTGATATCGGAACAGGCTTAAATGATGGTATTTTGTTTTTAATGGCAATGCCTTATTTAGCTCTTCTCATTATCGCTTTTGCTTGGATTAGATACAATAAAAAAAGGGTAACATCATAACCCCCATCATTTATGAAAAGGTTTTTGCTATTAGTTTCTTGTGTTTACATGTCGTTTTCGGTTTTTGCTCAAACGAAGTGGTCTTTACAAGATTGTCTTTCTTATGCTCAAGAGAATAACCTCGATATTAAAAGTGCTTATTTAGGAGTTGAATCTTCTAAAAAAAACCTATTTCAATCTAAGGCGTCATTGTTGCCGAGCTTAAATGGATCTGCTTCAGAAACACGAAGTTATGGTAGAAATTATGATCCTGTTATTGATCAAATTGTTTCGGATAACGTAAAATCCAATAATTTTGGGTTTTCTTCCAGTATAAGCTTGTTTAATGGCTTTCAAAAACTGAATACTATTCGAAAAAATAATTACGACTATTTAGCATCAAAATACGATGCTCAACGTATAGCAAACAATGTTTCAATTAATATTGTAACAGCTTATCTTCAAGTATTATACAATAAAGAACAACTCTCGGTAAGTCAAGAAAAGTTAGATCTCTCTATTCTGCAATTAGAAAGAATTAAAAGTATGGTTGAGGTCGGTCAGCTTCCAATGGGAAGTTTATTAGAAGCCGAAGCACAGTCGGCTCAAGAGGAGTTGGCTCTAGTAAATTCTAATAATCAATTAGATATCTCATTATTAAACATAAAGCAGTTATTAGATTTAACTCAAGACTTTGATATAGTTGATCCTCAGATTGAACCTCCTGTTTTTATTGAGACCAATACAGAAGAGTTATTTCAACAAGCAGTGATTAATTTACCTGATGTAAAACAAGCAGACAACATTCTAAAAAGTGCTCAAAGAAGCTTAGCTATAAGTCAAGGAGCTAGAAGTCCTAGGGTCAGTTTGAATACAAATTGGGGAACAGCATATTCGGATGCTAGAATGTTGCTAACAGGCTTAGATGAGCAAGGAAACTTGATATATACAGATTATCCTTTTATAGATCAATTCAAAGATAACTCCAGTCAGTCTGTTTCTGTTTCTTTGAGTTTGCCTCTATTCAACGGATGGCAGACAAACAATTCAATTTCTCAAGCTAAAATTAATGTACAACGTTTTATGCTTAATTTACAGCAAACAAAAAATCAATTACAAAAAACAATTGAACAAGCTCAAGCTGATGCTAATGCAGCAAACAAACAATATTTGGCTAGTTTAAAATCAGTTGAGGCTTTAAGCGAGTCGTTTAGATATACGGAGTCAAAATATAATGTACAACTTATAAATTCTTACGAATATTACGATGCTAAAAATAGATTGTTCTCCTCCGAAAACAGTTTGCTGCAAGCTAAATATGACTATATCTTTAAGTTAAAGATGCTAGATTTTTATATGGGCAAAAAATTAAACTTTTAAAAAAATGACAAAAGCAATAATTTTATTAGTAATAGCAATAGTCTTATTTTATTTCAGTGCTAAAAAGCAAAATAAAAAGTTAAAACTAACATCTATAGTGTGTGGTTCTATCGCTTTCTTATTGATTTTGGCAAATTCATTTGGTTGGATTTCTAGCGATGAAGGAGTTTTAGTTACCACCGACTTTTCCAATAAAGCTAATATAATTCAAACAGTTTCTGCTAGTGGGAAAATACAGCCAGAAGTAGAAGTTAAAATTTCTCCAGATGTTTCTGGTGAGATAGTTTCTTTGTTGGTGAAAGAAGGAGACCAAGTTAATCAAGGCGATTTATTAATTAAAATTAAACCAGACACCTATCTCTCTATATTGGAAAGAAGCAAAGCAGCTTTAAATACAACGAAATCGAATTTGGCAAAAGCTAAGGCTCAGTTAATTGAAAGTGAAGCAAACTTCAATAGGAATAAGATTTTGTTTGATAACGGAACAATATCCTCGTCTGAATTTGAAAAAATTCAATCCTCATTTACAATTGCTAAACTGAATGTTGACGATGCTCAATATTCTGTTTCTAGTGCCCAAGCATCTGTAAATGAAGCTCAGGAAAACTTAAATAAAACCAATATTTATGCTCCAATTAGTGGTACAATTTCTAAGCTTTCTGTCGAGTTAGGCGAAAGAGTAGTAGGTACAGCTCAAATGGCAGGAACTGAGTTGTTAAGATTGGCAAACCTTAATTTTATGGAAGTAGCAGTGGAGGTTAATGAAAACGATATTAACTCTATAAATTTAAATGATACTACTATCATTGAAGTTGATGCTTTTGGAGATAAAGAGTTTTTCGGACTAGTTTCCGAAATAGCTAATTCGGCTAATGTGATGGGAGCAAGCGCCGATCAGGTTACTAATTTTGAAGTTAAAATTAGAATTATAGATTCAGTTTATTTTAGACCAGGAATGACTGCCACAGTAGAAATTCAATCGCAAAGAGTTTTAAATGCAATTTCAGTCCCTATACAGGCTGTTACAACAAGAGTCGATTCCGCTGATTCTTCTAAAAAGAATGAATGTGTTTTTGTTTATCAGGACGGAATAGCAGTTCAAACTATTGTTGTAACCGGAATTCAAGATGATAAAAACATCCATATTATTACAGGCTTAAACGACAGCACAGAAGTTGTTGTAGGCCCTTACAGTGCTATCTCTCGTGTTTTAGAAGACGGAAAATTCCTTTTTAAACAAGAAGTAGAAGATGGAAAAAACTCTACAATAAAAGTACAGTGGAATTAATACTTTGTATAGAAACATCTACTAAAAGTTGTTCTGTAGCACTAGCCCAAAATGGCAAAACTATAGATTGTATAGAGTTAGTTTCCGACCAATATTCACATTCTGAAAAACTAACTTTATTTATAGAACAACTGCTTAAACAACAACAAAAGTCTTTTTCCGATTTAGATGCTATTGCGGTAAGTAAAGGGCCTGGTTCTTACACTGGTTTGCGTATAGGAGTTTCTACAGCTAAAGGGATTTGTTATGCTATAGAAAAACCTCTCATTTCTATCTCTACTCTTGAAGCAATGGCTTATGGAATGTCTTTAAAGTTTCCTCAAGCAACTTATTGTCCTATGTTAGATGCTAGGCGAATGGAAGTGTATTGTGCTTTTTATGGCAAACTAACTTCCGAAATAGAGGCTAAGGTTTTAGATAAGCAGTCGTTTAGTAAGGAACTAGAAAAGCAAGAAATTATATTTTTTGGCGATGGCTCCGATAAGTTCGAACAAATAGTAGATAATTCTAAGGCAAAGTTTGTTCCAGATTTCTTCCCTAGTGCTGCTCACATGAGCACACTTGCTCACTTGGCTTTTCAAAATAAGAAATTTGAAGATGTAGCTTATTTTGAGCCTTTTTATCTTAAAGATTTTGTAGCCGGGCCTCCAAAAAAATAGCTTTTTAAAAATATTCTCTTAATTTTAAGGTATCAAATTCTAATTGCCATGAAATTATTAGAAGTTAGACGTATATATACTATACATAGATTGTTGGCTCTAAATACTAAAGTCAATCCCAAAAAATTATCTCAAAGACTTAATGTTTCAAGAGCTACTATTTTTAGAGACCTAGATAAATTAAAAGATATAGGAGCTCCAATATCCTATTGTTACATTACTAAAATATATTTTTATACTGCTGATTTTAAGTTAACTATAGAAGATTTGATAAATAAGCTTTAGGAAATCTCATGCAATGAGACTGTTATGTTTTAATTTAATTTTTCGAACTAATTCTCATAGCTTTTTCTAGCTGTTTGTGGTTTTGGCTTCCAAACAACACTTTTCGTTTGTTTTTCAATATTATTTGTACTCCTTGGTCTCCACTTACGTTATAGGCTTTGCTTTCAAATCCGTATCGTATTCCCCAACCCCCAAATTCTTTCATTGGCGAATAGGTTCTTGCTTTAAAACTTTCTATGTCCTCAAACAAGATTACTCTTTCTTTTATATGAATTGGAAAAAATTGGTAATGCAATCCTTTTTCGCTTACCCTTGTTTTTAGTTTCATAGTATAGAATGCTAGGGGAAGCCCTATTCCTACGATAATAGAGAAGGCAATTAGTCCTGCATCGCTCATTGGTTTATCGCCAATTACATTGCCATTAATCAGTTGTTCGTAAATGCCATATCCGGAAAAAACAGGAAAGAATAGTATAATTATCCACAGCCATTTTTGTCTAAAATATTGGGTTTCTTTAAAGTTTGTCATAGCATTAATTTTACTTAGTAAGGTGTTTACTTGCTTTTAAATAAGATTCGGTAGCTTGAAAACAGCTTTTGTTTTGACAAACATAAATCATTGTCTTTTCTTTTACAAATTTGTCTTTTAGCAGCGCTATTTTACTTTTTGTTTTACTTCCTAAAAATAATTTATTTGGATGGTAAACACCATTAAATACTATTGTTTTTTGAATGCTTTCTTCGCCTACTATTGCTATTTGATAAAATGGCTTTGTTAGTTTTAGCATTAGGTTTGCCCAATTAGAATGACCAGATCCGTATTCGCTCATTCCGTTTTTCACATTGTTGAGTTGTACTTTGCATCTTTGTAAATAATCTTCGTTTTGTAAAAACATGGACAATAAAAAGAGGTTGTTTGCCATAGTAGAACTAGATGCTGGAATAACGTTGTCAAATATTTCCATTTTACGAGCAACCAAAGGCTCGTCTAAGTTGGATGTGAAGTAGTACATTCCACTTTTAGAATCGTAAAAATGGGCGTTACAATATTCAACTAATTGAAAGCTAAAGTCCAACCATTTTGGTTCGTATGTTGCTTGGTATAAATTTAAAAATGCTTCTATTGTAAAAGCATAATCTTCCAAAAATCCGTTTATACTAGATTTTTTTTGTTTGTAGGAATGAAACAACAATCCATTTTTTTGCAATTGATTGTCTAATATAAACTGGGCGTTTTTAATTGCTCTTTTTAAAAATTTTTCATTTGAAAAAGCAAAATAAGCATCTACATATGCTTTGGTCATTAATGCGTTCCAAGAAGTTAAAGATTTATCGTCTAGTCCTGGTCTTATTCTCTTTTCTCTTTCTTTCAATATGGTTTTTTTCCAGCCTCTTACCTTATTTTGAAATTGTTCTTGTTCTAACTTTTGTTCTTGACAAAATTCACTATCGCTTTTATTTTTTAATAAGATGTAATTCTCATCTTCCCAATACCCTTTGCTATTTACATTATAATAGTCTGAAAATAAGTCGAATTCTTGGGCTAGTATAGTTTTTAAATCCTCTTTTTTCCAGGTATAAAATTTTCCTTCTATTCCTTCACTGTCTGCATCTAATGCAGAATAAAATGCTCCACTTTTGTCGCTTAATTCTCTTTCTACGAATTCGAGAGTTTCATAGACAATTTGCTTGTATTCCGGTTTTTTGTATGCAGTATATGCTTCGCTATACAAACTTACTAATTGGGCATTATCGTATAGCATTTTTTCAAAATGGGGTACTTTCCATAAATTATCTGTCGAATATCTAGAAAAACCACCACCGATTTGGTCGTATATGCCACCACTAGCCATTTTATCTAAGCTCAACTTTGTGTATTCTTCTATCACCTTATCGTTAAATAGATATGCGTATCGCATTAAAAATTGGTAATTATTTGGGATAGGAAATTTAGGTGCTCTATTTGGTCCACCTTCTTTATAATCGAAGGTTTTAGCCCAAGTGTTCACCATTTGCTCCAGTTCTTTTTTTGTAAAAACTGCTTCTTCTTTATTGTATTCTATAAGTTCGGATTGCCTTATTCCTTGGCCAAGTTTTTGACCATATTCTTCCATTTCTTTTCGATTAGTTTGAAAAAATTTGGCTACTTGGCTAATTTGTTGAGTCCAATTCTCTTTAGTAAAATAAGTCCCTCCCCATACTGGAGTGCCATCAGGTAATGCAATACAATTTAAAGGCCATCCTCCTTGTTGAGACATTAGCTGTACGGCATTCATATATACTTGGTCTATATCTGGTCTTTCTTCTCTATCTATTTTAATATTAATAAACTTTTCGTTCATAACACTAGCAACTGCTTCATTTTCGAAACTCTCTTTTTCCATTACGTGGCACCAATGACACGCAGAATAACCAATGCTTATCAGAATGAGTTTATCTTCTTTTTTGGCTGTGTCTAGAGTTTGTTTATTCCATGGCTGCCAATTAACCGGATTATGTGCGTGTTGAAGTAGGTATGGACTTGTTTCGTTAATTAAGGAATTAGTGAATTTGTACATTTATTTTCTTAATGTGTTTCAAAGCCATCACTCTGATAAATTAAAATTAAGGAAAGTTTGATTTTAACTAAGTCTAATTATAAACAGTAAGTGGAGTAGAGGTGATTGTATTACTTTCGTTGCCAGCTCTATCAATTACTCTTATTTGATAACTAAATGTTTGTTGATTACTGCCATCTGTAATGGACGTGTTACTTAATTCTATCTCAAATGTTCCTTGAATCGCGATATCCGAATCGTCTGGTGCGAGCTGCTGCAAGCGATATTCATATTCTATATTATTTCTTAAATCTTTTAGAAATAAGTTTTTTATATTCTGATCGTTTTCACCTAAATCTCCATCTCCATCTGTATAGGAGACTTTAAATATAATCGGTCCATCAGACTGATTTATAGAGCTTGGAGTTAGACTAACAAATTCTATTTGAGGTACTTCGCTTATTTGTAATTGGTCGTCGTCTCCGCAAGAGATAGCAATAACCAATACTATTACAACCGATAGGATATATTTTATTGAACGATAAATGACCATATTGATTTGTAATAAGATTCGTCTTCGTTTTCCGGAAATTCTACCAAATTGTTAATACTCGTGTCAGAAGTATAATATCGCATAAAGTATTGTTGATTAGTATTGAATATATTGCTATTAAAATTAATAATAAAAGGATAATTAAACTCTTCATTATCGAGACATATAGCACTTAATTCTATTGCATTACTAAAGTCGTTTATATCGGTTGATATTTTAATTTTATTGTACAATAAGTCTAAGTTTGGCGTATTGTCGTCCTCTACATTTATTACCATGTTTAACTCCATATTTTCGGGCATAATAAACGGCATAAACCATTTGTCATCTACTCTGTTCTGACTAAATGAAGTGTCATATTCAAGGTCGTAAACACCAAAATTTGAAACTGTTGGGAATGCATTCGGAGAGTCCATAGAATTACCTAATAAATCAGGTGCCCCGTTCATAATCCAACTTCCTATTTGGTCAATTGCTGATTGAGGCATGGATATTCCGATATTGTCTTGAGGCATTCTATCGTTCTGATTTACAAAACAGCAATCAGTAATTCTTTGCCACAAAACAGAATTTGCAGTATCACCAGGAATAACTCTATACTCAAATTCTTGTTGTGCATTATTTTTAATTATAGAATGATAAACTAAGGTTGAATAAGTACTTTGAGGGGTTCTGAAATCAGGTTCAAATGAGCCGTCATGACAGCCCAAAACATTACATTTAGGTTGGAAAACTTCATCGTGAGTTCTGGTCAAAGAATTTGGTTCGTTTTGATCAGCTGGTTCGAAGTCTATATTGTAAACAACTTCATCATACGGATTATAAGGCTCAGGCAGTTCGTCCTTGCAACTGTATATGCTCAAAAGTGCTATTGTTAAAATAAATAAGTAATATTTCATTAATTAAATGCTTCAGTTAAAACTCTTCCTTGTAACAGTCCTGATGGTATGTCATTATCAAATCCTAAAATATTTGCAACAGTAGGAACAATATCAATACTTTCCCCACCACTACTATTTAATACAGAATTTGTTGCCACAGGTGTATCTGCTTGGTGGCTTAACATCATACAGAAAACATCTCTACTCATTTCATCTCCAGTATGATCTGTACCTTCTCTACCATACTGATCTATAATTCCATTTCCTTGAGCATTTCTTCCATGGTCAGGAAGTGCTAACAAAATAGTATTTTCCATACCTGGAGTGTTTTGAATTGTTTGCCATAAATGATGAAGAGAATAATCAGCTCTTTTCATATTATTTAAATATTCGGTAGTGTTGTTATGAGCGGAGTCTACATTTTGCATGTTCACGACCAACAATTCTGGCTTAAATTCTTTTATGATGTTTTCAGCAAAATACATAGTATACATATCTCCATTGTATACATCTCCTAGACCCCAAGGATCGTAGATTTGTCCGTTTGCAACATTTTCAAAATTCTCTCTAATAAATTGATTTAACAATTCTTTCTCTTCAGGAGTATTTACTACACCCGCATTAGCTGAATAATCTTTATTGAAATTATCATCACAAAAGCCTCTTATGGCATTTATTTTATTTTTTAGTTCTTGGTTAGAAGCTGAAAGAGGATCATTAGACGTATATAAAGAGTCATAACCAGAGTTTAAAAAATTTAATGGTTGAATGTGGTTAGCACCATATTGAGAGCCGTATCCTGGATAGCTGCTGTAATTAAGCTGGGGATAAGGACCCAAAGAATTAGAAACCCACCATGCATTTAAAGCACTCATTGACGGAGAGTTATGTTTTCTATATAACTCGAATAAGGTAGGATTAAGGGGGTTAGTATTAATATTTAGATTGTTTGTAGAATAAACTCCTGTTAACACGGTTGCATGTCCGTTGTAATGGCCTGTTGGTCCAAATTTTAATTTAAAATCTTTAAAAAGTGTTCCTTGCTGCTGAAGGGTCTGACCTGACGGAGTGCCTAATACATTTCCGATATCTACACCTTCGATATTACTTGGGTTACCGTTGAAAGTATAAGGCATAACATTTCCAAAATCTCCATTACTAAAATTATGAGACTCCAAACTTCTTACTCCACCTGCAAAAAGACAAACAACAACATGATCTGCTTTTCTTGCTCCAGTAGCAGCGAATAGCCTTCCGGATGGTAAAATGTAAGGAGCTACAAGAGTTGCTCCAGCAGTTAAACCTATTTTTTTTATGAACGATCTTCTTTTCATAGTTTTAATAATATCTGTATTCGTTTGCAGTCATTATAGAATAATAAAAGGTCTGACTGTTTATATCTTCATTAGACTTTAAAAAATCTGCTAGAAACCAAGTTTCGAATGAGTTTGGTGTTCTATTATAAATTTTTTCGTAAGATTCATTTACAAAGGATTCTATAGTTGCATCATTAGTTCTATCTATCGGACTAATATTACTTTCATTAGAGAAAACGAATTTTTTGATAATTAACTCAATTACTAAGGACTTGTCTCCGAAAGATTGGTAAGAAATAATAATTTCATCTAACTCATTTTGACTTATGTTAGCTCCAAATAAATCGTTGTAGGCAATAGAAATGAATTCGATATCAGTTTTTAATCTGTTTTTGTTTGCCGAGTTTGGTTTTACTTCTACATTTTCAACTTCGAAGAGATAAACAGGATCTTCTTTCTTACATGAAGAAATAAAAAACATAATAATTAATAAATAGCCAAATATTTTCATTCGATTCCGATAAATTCGTTGCTAATTAGAATTGTTTTTTGCAATTCTTTAAAGTCTTTATTTTGCTCATAAATAGATGTTAAACTAGAAGCTTCATTTGTATTAGGATTTCTATAAAGAAGCTTATTGTAGTTGGTTGTTACTTGTCCTTCAAAATAGCCATGATGACTAAAAAACAATTCATTAAAATCGTTTTTACTATCTCCATTTCCTCCAAAACAATAGGATTGCTCTCCATCAACCATTGCGGTTGCGTTCTCTAATTCTGCTAGAGTAGGATATCGATGCAAAAAATTCTGACTCATAGAAATAATGTAGTTTTCGGTTCCCATATTTATTTCATCATAAACTGGATTGTCTACCATACGCCTATGAATTTCTATAACGTCAATATTATTTAAACTTAAATCTAAATATACATCGTACAGCAAATACAAGGAGTTAAGTTCCTTTTCTATTTCTTCATAAAAGATTGAACTTTGTTCATTTTCTAAAGCGTATTCATAAGGTATAATATAATCTTCTCTAATTTGATTGGTATCAATACCATTAAGATAATCTTGTCTGAAAATATCTATTTGATTTTTGAAATAATTGGGGTCAGATTGTATTTGATCTACTAATGTAATCCTGTCTTGCTCATTAACTAATTCTCCTAATAAATTCAGAGCTTGATTAAATTCAATAGTTGAAGGTTCTCTCCCTAGCAAACTTATATATAGTTTGTTTACATATCCTTCAACTAAAACTCTTTCGATGGTTGGATCTGGAGGAGCTATATTGCCCTCGACCAAAATAGTGTCATTATCATTCTGGCAGGAGCCCAGAGTAAATAAAACAATAGAGAAGATTAATAGTCTAAGAATTTTCATAAGTTAACTTAGTAAAGTTAGCAAAAAAATGTGGAATTGTTTCAATGCCCTTTAAATAATTAAAGATTCCATAATGTTCGTTAGGTGAATGTATTGCATCGCTATCAAGTCCAAATCCCATTAAAATTGATTTTACATTAAGTTCTTTTTCAAATAAAGCAACAATCGGTATACTACCACCGCTTTTAACAGGTACAGGTTTTTTACCATACGTGGTCTCCATGGCCATGCTAGCAGCTTTATAAGCCAATATAGTTGTTGGCGATTGGTATGGCTCTCCTCCATGATGAGGTGTAACTTTAACAGTAACACTTTCTGGTGCAATTTTTTTAAAGTGCTCTGTAAACTTATCTGTAATTTCTTGATCTGACTGATTTGGAACTAATCGCATAGAAATTTTTGCAAATGCTTTTGAAGCTATCACTGTTTTAGCTCCTTCACCAGTATAACCACCCCAAATCCCATTTACATCTAGAGTCGGACGAATACCTGTGCGCTCCATTGTAGAATAGCCTTTTTCGCCATGTATATCAGTAAGGTCCAATGCTTTTTTATATTTTTCAAGAGAGAAAGGTGCTCTTGCAATATCATCTCTTTCTTCTTTAGTTAAATTTAAGACATTATCGTAAAAGCCATCAATTGTAATTCGGTTGTCTTCATCTTTTAAAGATGCAATCATTTCACACAAGATGTTTATTGGGTTTGCAACAGCTCCTCCGTATAGACCTGAATGTAAATCTCTATTTGGTCCTGTCACCTCAACTTCCATATAACTCAATCCTTTTAGCCCAGTTGTAATAGAAGGAGTGTCATTAGCAATAATTCCTGTGTCAGAAATAAGTATTGCATCGCAAGAAAGTTTTTGTTTATTCTGTTTTACAAATTCTTCTAAATTACTTGATCCAACTTCTTCCTCGCCTTCAATCATGAACTTGACATTACAGTCAAGACTATTTGTTTTCATCATTAATTCAAAAGCTTTTACATGCATATACATTTGTCCCTTATCGTCACACGCACCTCTAGCAAAAATTGCTCCTTCTGGATGGATTTCTGTCTTTTTTATAATTGGTTCGAATGGTCCGCTATCCCACAACTCTAAAGGATCTGCAGGTTGAACATCGTAATGGCCATACACTAATACTGTGGGCTTATTGCTATCAACTATTTTTTCACCATATACAATAGGATAACCTGGTGTTTGGCAAATTTCTACCTTGTCTGCTCCTGCATTTACAAGACTTGATTTTACTTTTTGAGCACAATCTAATACATCTTTAGAATAAACTGGGTCAGCACTGATTGAAGGTATTTTTAAAAGATCTATTAATTCGTCTAAGAATCTATCTTTATTTTCACTTATGTATTTATTTATATGTTCCATAATTTATTTTACTAATATGTTTCCTGTCATTTCTGTTGGAATATCTACATTCATTATCTTAAGTATTGTGGGAGCAACGTCAGCTAACTTTCCATTTTCTAAGGTATTAAAATTTGTGTTTAAAATGAAGCAAGGCACTGGATTTGTAGTGTGAGCAGTATTCGGACTGCCATTCTGATTAATAGCAAAGTCTGCATTTCCATGATCTGCTATAATAACAAATGCGTAGTCATTTTTAACACCAATTTCTACAACTTCTTTAGTGTATTGATCTACTTTTTCTACAGCAATTTTAATTGCTTCATAGTTGCCTGTATGTCCCACCATATCGGGATTGGCAAAATTAAGACAGATAAAATCAGCTTCTTTTTTTTCAATTTCTGGAGTTATTTTTTCAACAATTTCTTGAGCACTCATTTGTGGCATTAGATCATATGTAGCTACCTTTGGAGAGGGTGCCATTAATCTTTTTTCTTTTTCAAACAATTGTTCTCGTCCACCAGAAAAGAAAAAAGTTACGTGTGGATATTTCTCAGTTTCAGCAATTCGAATCTGATTTAGTTCGTTATTTGAAATTACCTCTCCTAAAGTGTTTTTTAAATTATCTTTTTTGAATATTACATTTACATTTTCAAATGTTTTGTCATATTCGGTCATGGTGGTATAGTGAATATTTAATTTTTTCATTGAGAATTCCTTCATGTTTTTTTGAGTCAAGACACTAGAAATTTCTCTACATCGATCGGTTCTAAAATTAAAGCAAATAACAGCATCATCATTTTTAATTTTTGCAATTGCGTTATCTTGTTCGTCTACACAAACTATTGGTTTAATAAACTCGTCAGTGATATTGTTTTCATAAGACGATTCTATACTAGAAACTAAATCGGAACTCTTTTGTCCAATCCCATGGACCATTAAATCATAAGCTTGCTTTATTCTTTCCCATCTGTTGTCTCTATCCATTGAATAGTATCGCCCACACAAACTTGCAATTTTACCATTGTATAAATTTGATTGTAAATCTTTAATAAATTGTTTTGCTCCTTTGGGGTCTGTATCTCGACCATCAGTAAAAGCATGTATATAAACTTCTTTAAGCTGGTGTTTTTTAGCCAAACGACAAATCTCGTAAAGATGAGTGTTATGAGAATGAATGCCACCATCGGAAACTAAGCCCATTAAATGAAGAGGTTTATTGTTTTTTAGACAATAATTAAATGATGATAATAGCTTTTCGTTTTTGTTTAAATCTTGGCTTTCTAAGGCATTATTTATTTTAGCTAAATCTTGATAGACTACTCTGCCTGCTCCAATATTTAAATGCCCAACTTCAGAATTTCCCATTTGTCCATTAGGCAAGCCAACATGTTTTCCATGAGTAAGTAACTCTGAATTAAGATTGTTTTTATACAATGAGTCTATAAATGGGGTTTTTGCATTAAAAATTACATCCGATTTTGATTGATTTCCGTGGCCCCATCCGTCTAAAATCATTAAAATTGTTTTCTTTCCTTTCATCTAGCAAATATATTATAAAGCTATTTAATCAATCTGCTTAATGGTAAAATAATTTTTCAAGAACTTTAATACTATCAATAGCAAGTGTTTTTTGTTCATTATTTATTAAATAAGTCAGGCTATTTTGTTGGGAGCAAGTTTTTAATGTTTTTCTTGATGCTATTTTAATTGTATCTCCTTTATTAAACTTAGTTTTATTTATTTGACCTAAATAAAGTTTGTTGTCAATACAAATATTTTCTAATGAGAATAAAACGTCAGATTCTGGAGCTATTAAAATTAGCTCATAATTTATTCCACTACCTGATTCTTTTAGTCCTCCAGTCCATTTTTGGGATGTAGTACTAATTAGCAAATCAGTATTTGCACAGGATGACAGTAGTAGGAGTAAAAAAAGTATATTTTTCATTTAATAAAGTTAAATACTTTTTATTTAAATTTTATTATTTATAATTAGTCTAAATAAAAATAAACTTTTATATTTGCACTTCAATTAACTTAAATTTTTAATAAAATAAAAATGAAAAGAATGAAAAGTGTCTTTCTATTTGTTAGTCTTTTTTTAATCACATCTTCTTTGTCCGCTCAAAATACTTCAGAAAAAATTATTGGAGGAAACGAAGGTTTAATTATTGGTGGATATGGTGAGGTTCATGGCAATTTTTATTTAAATGACGACAATCAAAGAGAATCAAATGCAAAATTAGATGTTCATAGGTTGGTTAGTTTTATTGGTTACAAATTTAACGACAAAGTTACTTTTGTTTCAGAAGTAGAATACGAACATGTTATAGAGCTTTATGTTGAGCAAGCTTTTTTAGATTACAAAATTTCAGAAAATATCAGTTTTCAGTCCGGTTTAATGCTAATACCAATGGGTATTCAAAATTTGTATCACGAGCCAAATACTTTTAATGGAGTTGAAAGAACGAGTGTAGATAAGTATATTGTTCCTACCACATGGAGAGAGATTGGAGCAGGTGTTAGTGGTCGTTTAAACGACTATTCTATTAACTATCAATTAATGATGGTTAACGGTTTTAATGGCTTTGAAGATGGAAGAGGTCTTTTCAGTGGAAAAAATGGCTTAAGAAGTGCACGTCAAAAAGGAGCAGAGTCTTATGTTACAGATTTTGATTTTGCAGGTAGAGTTTCTTATTATGGATATTTAGGTTGGAATCTTGGTGCTTCTTTTTACTCAGGAGAATCAGAGACTAGTGAATTTGGTAATGACTCTACTCAAATTGATGTTCAAATGACCGGAATAGATGCAAGATATAACAATGGGCATTTTCAGGCAAGAGCTCAATATATAGTTGCAGATTTAGGTAATACTTTAGCTTACAACACAAAAACATCAAACGATTTAGGATCTGTTATGACGGGTTATTATTTAGAAATCGGTTATGATGTTTTACAAGGTAATTCCGATAACAAGTTAATATTATTTGGAAGGTATGAAGACTATAATACTCATGCAGAAACTGTAGGTTTAAATCCTAATTTAGCCTATGACAGATCAGAAACAACCATTGGTCTTACTTTTCATGTAGCAGATGGAGCAGCTTTTAAAATGGATTATCAACTTAAAAGTAATGAAGAAAGTCAGGAAGATTTGAAGCAGTTTAATTTAGGAATAGGAATTAGTTTTTAATCTAATAAAGAAATAATTTTATGAAATCGATTTTTTTAGTTTTAATATTTTCTTTTAGCTTTTTGAGCGAATCGACTGAATGGAGTCCTTCACAGTCTTCACTTAAAAAAGCAGATAAAGAAGTAATAGATTACTTTGGTAAAACATTAGATAAACAAGAGATTTCATCAAGCCCAAATCATT
The DNA here is from genome assembly GCA_042091225.1 of Cryomorphaceae bacterium. Classification (GTDB taxonomy): domain Bacteria; phylum Bacteroidota; class Bacteroidia; order Flavobacteriales; family UBA7312; genus JABAYQ01. The sequence goes on from JBELHW010000009.1 coordinate 22,688, forward strand.
ATTCATTATCGTCGAACGATTCTATATTTGGCTATGTTTGTTTTGAGCAATCCCCTAGCAAACACGATCAGTTCGATTTTGTTGCAATTTATTCTCCTAATATGGAACTTTTAAAACTACGAATTTTAGTTTACAGAGAAAATTACGGAGGAGAAATTTCTAATAAAAGATGGCTTAATCAGTTTGTTACAAGATCGCCTAAAAAGGTTCAGGCTATTTCTGGGGCTACCATTTCGGTTGAATCATTAAAATATTCAGTTTCTCATCTAACAGAAACAATGGAGCACTGGAAATCAAGCAATTAAGATCTTAATAATATGAATTTTCATATATTTTCTTTACCAAGATTATTAAAGGTTAGCTTATCGATTTTTCTTTTGGCTTTAGCGTTTGGATATTTCTCTAGCTTTGATCTTTTAAGTCAGACAACCGATCTAAATTCTAAAGGGATACAAGAAAATGTATTAGGAAACAATGAGGATGAAAGTGTTAATGAGTTAAGATTTAAAATGTCTGAACGTGAGCTTCATGGTATAATACATACTCACGTTATTAGTCTTTCTTTGCTATTCATTTTTTTACAAATAATCTTTTTATTTTCCTCAGCGCCAAAGTTTTTGAAAAACTTTTTAATGATAGAACCTATTCTATCTATCATCACAACTTTTGGAGGTTTATGGCTTTTATGGTTAGGTCATATTTGGGTAAAGTATCTGATAATGATTTCAGGCACACTTATGCATTTGTCATTATTTGTTATGATTGTGATACTTCTTTATGATTTATTATTCAAAAAGGCTGATAGTTAATTTTTAAGATATTTTTTAGGAACAAACAGCATTCCGAAGCATGATCCGTCTTCTTTTTGTAAATTTTTGTGGTGAATTTTATGAGCTCTTCTAATGCCTTTTAAATATTTAGAATCCGTATGCTTTAATATTTTAATTCTTTGATGAATAAAAACTTCATGAATGATAAAATAAGCAATACCATAAAAGGTAATACCCAAGCCAACAAAAAAACCTATACTCAAATCACTAGAGTTAAGTAATATTAATCCTGAACCTGGGAATGCAAATATCATAAAAAACCAGTCGTTTTTTTGTAAGGTTTTTGTATGATCAATTTGATGGTGGTCTTTATGCAAATTCCATAAAATTCCGTGCATAATATATTTATGTGTAGCCCATGCGACTAACTCCATAACTAAGAAAGTAATAAGCGTAATTAGTATATTAAAAAACATCTAATATTTTTTTTTGTTCTAAATTCTTTAAAGCCTGTTTATAACAAATTTTAAACCATTTTGTATAAATTTCAGGGCTTTTTTTTAACTCTAACTCCAGATTTTGTTTGTTAATATATCTATAATCGCAAACTTCGTCAGTATTTATTTTTGGTATTTTATTACTGTATCCACAAAATACATAGTCTAATTCGTGCTCTATTAAATTACTATCCAAAAATGCTTTATATATAAACTTAAATTTGAAACTTAATTCAGTTTTGATCCCCATCTCTTCTTCCAATCTTCTTTGTGCAGCTTTTAAAGGGCTTTCATTTAATCTAGGGTGAGTGCATGCAGCATTGCTCCATAGTCCAGGTGAATGATATTTTCCTAATGCTCTTCTTTGTATAAGTAATTCTTCTTTATCATTAAAAATGAATACCGAAATAGCCCTATGAAGCAGCCCCTTTTTATGAGCCTCTATTTTTTCCATTAAACCAATTTCTTGATCTAATTTATCAACTAAAATAACGTGTTCAATCATTATTTAGAGTTTTTAAAATTGGATTTATAAAATTAAAAAGTTCTTTGTCTAAAGAAATTGTGAGAGTGGCCAGTAGTTTCTTGTCTTCCTCTATTTTATCGTTATAGCCTAAAAGTCGAGGTGTTTTTTTTTGCATACAATATCTCAGGAATCTTATTTCTAAATTGTTGTAATTAGATTCAATTAAATTTTCTAAGATGTCTTTACCAGTTAAAAATTTATTCCATTTGTCAAAAGGGTTAGCTTTAAATTGAGCGCTAATCATAATTGCGGCTGCATAATATGCTTTTGCTACATCATCCCCTTCCATTATTTTGTTAGACTTATTAATAAGATCGTAGCATTTTTCTTCACTTTGATCTGCTTCAATAAAAGAAGCTCTTAAATCTTTAAGTTCAATATTTTGTGAAAAACAAAGTGTATGAGATAATATAATTATCCATAGTAACTTCATATCCAGTTTAATTGATTTTTAACTAAACTTTGACACATTAAAATAAATTTATTTGTATTAGGCACTCTTATTCTTTCTTCTAAAAGCCTAGTAGACGGTAAAGATTGTATTTTTTGGAACAGATTGTAGTAATAAATATACGCAAGATAGACACCACCTCTTGAGCTATGGCTTAACTTTTTGATGCCTATTAGAGCTTTTTCAAAATCTTTTTCAATGTCTTTTTCAATTTTGAGTTTGTCTAATTCTGAAAAGTTCTGCATATCTATATTTGGAAAATAGGTTCGACCTAAATCTAAATAATCTGCATTAGCATCTCTTAAAAAATTGATTTTCTGGAATGCAGAGCCTAAACTCATAGCATAAGGTTTAAGTTCTTCGTAGCGGTTTTTGTCTCCATCAACAAAAACCTGAAGACACATTAGCCCTACTACTTCTGCAGAACCTAATATATAGAGATCGTATTTTTTTGCATCGTATACCTGAGGCTGTAAATCCATTTCCATACTATCTAAAAAAGTATCAATCAGACTATGATCTATTTTGTAGTTGTTAACTACATGCTGAAAGCTATTTAAAATAGGGTTTAGACTTATTTTATCGTTTATTGCTTTATAAGTATCTTTTTTGAACTCTTCAAATAAATTAAATTTGTCATACTCATGAAAGCTGTCTACAATTTCGTCTGCAAACCTTACAAAACCATAAATACCATATATCGGATTGTGTAATTTTCTATTGAGTACTTTAATACCTAATGAAAAACTTGTACTGTAAGAAGTAGTTGTTAGTTTACTACATTTATTGGATACGTCATCAAATATGTGCTTCATTTTTAATTAATTTAGAATCAAGAATATGTTTAGCAACGACCTGGCCAGAAATAATTGATGGTGGCACTCCGGGACCTGGGACGGTCAGTTGTCCTGTGTAAAATAAATTCTTAATTTTCTTGTTAATGATTTTAGGTTTTAGGTTTGCTGTTTGGGCTAAAGTATTTGCCAGTCCGTATGCATTTCCTTTATATGCGTTGTAGTCCGATACAAAGTCTTTTATACAGTAGCCTCTTTTGTACTCTATATGTTTTTCTATTTCATGTCCACAATATTCTTCCAATCTTTTAATCATTATATTAAAATACTTTTCACGAATCTCTTGCGAGTCTACTAATCCTGGTGCAATTGGCATCAGGAAAAAAAGATTTTCTTTTCCAGAAGGAGCTAGTAATTCATCGGTTTTAGAAGGACAACAAACATAAAAAAGTGGTTTATTTGGCCAAACCGGCTTATCATAAATGTCATTAGTATGCTGTTCAATATCTTCATCAAAAAACAGATTGTGGTGAATTAGATTTTTTACTTTTTTTCCAACGCCAATATAAAAAATTAATGATGAAGGAGAAAAAGTTCTTTTTTCCCAATATTTTTCAGAGTAATTTCTTAGTTTTTTATCTAATAGATTGTTTTCAATGTGATGATAATCAGCTGATCCTATAATTATATCACTTTCAATTTTTCTATTGTTAGAAGTCATTGAAGTAGCAAAATTATTTTCAACGTTTATTTTTTCAATAGTTTCATTATTGAAAAATTCGACTCCCTTTTCTTTACATACTTGAGCGAAAGCATCGATAACTTTTCCAAAACCACCCATTGGATAAAAAGTTCCTTGTTTAATTCCTGAGTAAGTCATTAGACTGTATAAAGCAGGAGTTTGACTCGGTGCAGTTCCCAAAAATAATACCGGAAATTCTAATAAAGATCTCAAATATGGGTTTTTAAAATGTTGAGCTACATGCTTTCTGTAAGAAGTAAACATTTGTAGTTTAAAAACATTATTGAAGATCTCTGGTTTTGCCAACTCTAAAAGAGAAAGTCCAGGCTCATAGACCAGCTTGTTTATGCCAAAGTCGTATTTAAATTCGGCTTCTTTCATAAATTTATTGAGCTGATCAGAAGAACCTTTTTCAATACTTTCGAATAAATCACAAATAGACTCCCATTTAGCATCAATTTTCATTGTATTTTCTTTGCCAAATATGATTTGAAAGCCAGGATCAAGTTGAACTAAATCAATATAATCTTCTATTTTTTTATCAAAACGGTTAAAGAACTTTTCAAAGACATCAGGCATCCAATACCAGCTAGGCCCCATATCGAATGTGTAACCTTTTTCTTTAAATGTTCTCGCTCTACCACCAATTTGTTCGTTTTTTTCAAAAACTTGGACCTGATGGCCTTGTTCAGCTAATACTGCAGCTGCACTTAAACCCGAAAAACCGCTACCAATTATTGAAATTTTACTCATATTTTTTTTATCCAAAATATTCTACAAAATTATTTTCTGTTTCTACCAACTTAACACAGTGAAGCATACAATTATGTTTTGAAATTTCTGGAGCAATCTCTTCAAAAATTTTAACAGCTATGTTTTCTGCGGTAGTAATAGTATTTTTTAAAAAGTCAACTTCTAAATTAAGGTTTTTATGATCTAATTTAGAGGTAATCTTGTGTTTAAGTATATCACTTAAAATTTTTAAATCAATTAAATATCCTGTTTCAGGGTCGATTGATCCTTTTACTGTAACATATAATATGTAGTTATGTCCGTGCCAATTTTTATTTGAGCACTTACCAAAAACCTTCTCATTTTTATCGTCTGACCATTCTGTGTTGAATAATCGGTGAGCTGCATTAAATCTTTCTCTTCTTGTTACGGTTATCATTTATTTTAAATATTTAGTAATTTCTTCACTTAAAGGAAGTGTATTACTTCCAAAATGAGAAATTAATTCGCCTTTTTCGTTAATTAAGAATTTGTTAAAGTTCCAAGATACCTTGAAGTCATCTAGTTTATTTTTCTCTTTTTCAGTAAGCCATTTATATAATTGATGTTTATTTGAACCTTTTACTTTTGTTTTTTCAGTCATTTGGAAAGTAACTGCATATTTCCTTGAGCAAAAACTCTTTATTGAATCAGAAGAGAATGGTTCTTGGAATCCAAATTGATTACATGGTACTCCAATCACTACTAGATCTTCAAATTCTTGACTAAGAATTTGAAGATCTGTGTATTGAGAAGTATATCCACAATAGGAAGCAACATTTACAATTAAAATCTTTTTGCCCTTAAATTCACTCATCTTAATCTCATTCCCTTCAATAGAATTTATAGAAATATCATAAAAGTTTTGAGCCATTAGAGTTAAGTTTAAAAATGTTATAAAAATGAATGTTATTAGTTTCATTATTTAGAGTTATATCTTTTAATAATTGTTCCGTTTGAATAAACATCGATTAAGATTTTTTCAGCTGAATTTCTTTCCACTTTTTCACCTAAAAGATTTAAAGTATACAGATATTTGTTTTGCTGTCTTTCTAGCTCATAAATTGATGTTGGTTCTTCTAGAGTAAGAACAGCATCGATAATATGAATAATCCCATTATCAGCTTGAGTAACAGTAAGACTAATAGTTGCATCATCAATCATAATAGTGTTGCCATCGTTAGAAACGGTAATGTTATCATTGTTTAAGGTTAGAATATCTAAGCCGTCTGTTAAATCTGTATCATCTAATTCTCCCGAGTGAACATGATGAGTTAATAAGGTGGTAAGTGCTGGAATGTCATTCAATAAATTATCTAATGTTCCTGCTGGTAAGGCATCAAAAGCTGCGTCTGTTGGAGCAAAAACAGTTAGTGGTCCTTCGCCAGATAGTGCGTCTACTAAGTTTGCTTCAATCAATGCCGTTTCCAATGTGTTGTGATCTGGAGAATTTTCAATGATATCATAAACAGTTATTTCCTCTGGAATAGGTGGAGTTAAGACTGCATCAATTACATGCACTACTCCATTGTCTGCTATTAAATCCGCTACTATAATAATTGCATCATCAACTTTAAATGTTGAATCATTTACCTGTGTTATGGTCAATTCATCATTGTTCATAGTAGGAACCATCATTCCGTCAAATAAACTTGTAGAAAGAACGGTTGCTTCATTGTGCACATGGTGCAATAGTACAGAGGTTAAAATAGCATTATCAGATAAGATTGCCTGAAAAATAGCTGGGTCTATTAAAGCAAATGCCGCATCTGTCGGGGCAAATACTGTAAACGTACCATCGCCACTTAAGGCTCCATCTAATTCTGCTTCTAGAATAGCTATTTCTAATGTGTCATGATCTGCAGATTGTTCTATTATTTCATAAACACTACTATAAACTACATTAATTGTGCCAACCATTCCTTGAAGTGCATGGTTTCCTACAGAACAGTCGTAATTATATTCTCCAGGCACATTAAATACGTGGGAATATATAATCTCGCCTTCAACGTTATTATTGTCCGAATCAAATGACTCAGGATTGTTGTAAGGCTCTCCGGTAATAGCGCTAATGTTTCCATTTACATCATGATTTCCGCCATTATTTATCCAAATAACAGTATCACCAACGTTAACTGTAATATTAGAAGGAGTGTAAGAGTAGTTCTGTGCAGTTACTTCAATTGTTTCAGAGTAAGAAGTCAATGAATAAATCAAAGTTGCTAATAAAAATAAATATTTTTTCATAATTAAAATTGTTAAAGATTACAGGGCAAATGTATGATTAATTTGTTTTAAACTAACTTTTTGTATAAATAATTTGCTAAATAGTTATACAAAGCATATTTTTGTACCATAATTAATTAACACAATTATTATGCCTCGCAAGAAAAAGAAAAAAATATCGGTGGAAGAAATAAACAACAGAACACCAAAAATAATTTTTTATACTGACAAGTTAAGAATAAACCTTAGCTCAATGAAAAGTTTGTCTTTTTGGTTCGATAAGTATCCACACGGTAAATACGTAGTTAATGACTAAATATAGCATTGAACAATTTTCTCAAATTACAGGTCTTTCCAAGTTTGTTTTAAGAACATGGGAAAATCGTTATGGTTATTTGAAAGCTGAAAGAACAGATTCAAAAATTAGATTTTACACTGATGATTTATTGGTAAGGGCGCTTAATACTAATTATTTGTTGGATAATGGCATAAAGATTTCTGCTATTTCAAAAATGTCGGATGATGATTTAGTTTCAAAGGTTGAAGACATTAAAATGTCTGATAATAAAAATTCTAATGAACAGTATTATATCACAAAGTTTATAGAATCTGCACTAGAATATGATAGTGTTCTTTTTCATCAAATTTATAAAGATGGCTTTGAAGAGTTCGGATTTGTTGACTTTTACAAAAATGTACTTTTACCAACTTTTTCTAAAATTGGTATTTTTTGGTTAACCAACAGAATTGCTCCCTCACAAGAGCACTTTCTTTCAGAATTAATCAGACAAAAAATTCTGTCTTCAGTAGATAAACACTCTGATAATACTGAACTTAAATCAACTTGGCTTCTTTTTCTTCCTGAAAACGAATTTCATGACATAGGTTTATTATTTGCAAAATTTTTACTTGTTTTTTACAAATGCGAGGTTATTTATTTAGGAACTAATGTTCCTTATGGATCCTTACAACAAATAACAGAAAAGAAAAACATTGATAATATTTTGTTCTTTTCAGTCTCAAATCAATCTAAAAGTAATTTAAATTTCACTATCGAATATTTAGAAAGAATTTTTGATAAATCTGAAATGTACTTGGTTTGTAACAGTTTAGACATAGATTTTCTAACCAAAGATTATTCCGTTAAGATTCTTAATAATCTTGATGATTTGATCGAAATTATCAAGTAAATACACTTATTTTTGTATTAGAATTTATTATTTAATATTCCATGGTTAGAATAGTCTTTACTCTAATACTTTTTTCTGTTATTTTATCTTTAGATTTTTATATCTGGAATGCTTTCAAATCTGGTATAAGCTCGCCAATTGTTAAATGGATTTATTGGGCTATTTCTATTTTTTCCTTATTGTCAATTTTATATCCTGCAATAAATACCAATATGACACTATATCCTGGTTTTATGGTTGTATTGTTTGGTTTCGTTTTTAGTATATTCATAGCTAAAATTGTCACTATTTTTCCACTTTTAATAGATGACCTTGTAAGATTTATTAAATATATCGTTCAGTATTTTTCAGTAAATGAATCAAGTCTTTCTGGAGAAAAGATAAGCAGATTAGATTTTTTCAAGCGAACTGCAATGCTCTTTGGAGCCTTTACTTTTACTATTCTCACCTACGGGATTGTTGTTGGAAGGTTTAACTTTAAGAAACATTTTGTTTCTTTAAAGCTAGATTCTTTCACTAAAAAAACTCCAATTAAAATAGTACAAATTTCCGATCTTCATCTTGGTAGTTTTCAAAGACTAGACAAGTTAGCTGAAGCTGTAGAGCTAATAAATGATGAAAATCCAGACTTAATTTTTTTTACTGGAGATTTAGTTAACAATAACGCTGATGAAGCGTTTCCTTTTACCGATGTTTTATCTAAATTAAAGGCAAAGTATGGTAAATTTTCTGTATTGGGTAATCATGATTATGCTGATTACATAGGGCTTAATCTTTCAACACAAGAAGGAAAAAACAAATGGCAAGAAAATTTCGATACCATGTTACAAGTCCATCAACAGTCTGATTTTAAACTATTGTTAAATCAAAACAGCTTAATCGATATTGACGGTCAGGAGGTTAATGTGGTTGGAGTTGAAAACTGGGGTGATGGAAGATTTTCAAAATATGGCGATATCGAAACTGCCATGCAAGGAATTAAAAAAGACATACCAACATTTTTACTTTCTCATGACCCAACTCATTGGCAAAATAAAGTTCTTAAATACACTTCAGAAATTGACCTACAATTATCAGGTCACACCCATGGTATGCAATTCGGAATCGAAATTGGAGGAATTCGTTGGAGTCCTTCACAATGGAAATATAAATATTGGGCAGGGCTTTATAAAAATAACGGCAATTACCTTTATGTTAATAGAGGTATAGGACACTTAGGTTACCCAGGTAGAGTAGGTATAATGCCTGAAATAACTGTTTTAGAAATATCATAATATTATGAAATTTAAAATCACTTTAGTTTTTCTTTTATTTACTTTTAGTTTATCTAGTTACTCACAGAATGTAAAGGTCTATGGAACTGTAAGTAACGTTTTAAATAATGAGCCAATACCATTTTCTAATATTTCTATTGTAGGAACAAATATAGGTGCAATTTCTGATATTGATGGAAATTTTGAACTCTTAAATGTTGAACCAGGCACTTATAATTTCAGATGTTCCTATATAGGTTTTGAACCATCATTTAAATCAGAAATTAGAGTTTCCTCAAATAAAAATTTGAGATTAAATTTTGTTCTTTCTGAAAATGCAGAATTAATTGAAGAAGTCCAAATAACAGCTAATACCTTTAACAAAACAGAAGAAAGCCCTACAAGTCTACGAACAATAAACGCTTCCGAGATATACAGAAGTCCGGGAGGAGATAGAGATATTTCTAAAGTTATTGCAAACTTGCCCGGTGTTTCTACAGCACCCTCCTTCAGAAACGACATAATTATAAGAGGTGGTGCCCCAAGCGAAAATAGATTTTATTTAGACGGAGTAGAAATACCTAACATTAATCACTTCGCTACTCAAGGTTCTTCAGGTGGTCCAGTAGGAATTATAAACGTTAACTTAATTCGTGAAGTTGATTTTTATTCTGGTGCCTTTCCAGCAAATAGAGGCAACGTTTTGAGTTCGGTTATGGAGCTTAAGCAAATTGAAGGATCTGATGAAAATTTAAGTGGTGCTTTTTCTGTTGGTTCAAGTGATGCTGGACTTTCAATAAGCACACCAATCGGGCAAAAGTCGACTATGTTATTATCGGTTAGAAGATCTTATTTGCAATTTCTATTTCAGGCATTACAATTGCCCTTTTTGCCAACATATAACGACCTCCAATTTAAGTTTACCCACAAGCCAAATAAAAAAAACCAGTTTAATATTATTGCCTTGGCTGCTGTAGATGAGTTTTCATTAAACACTTCGGTTAACGATAATATTGAGGATTCACTAACTCTTGCCAGAAACAATTATATTTTAGATAATTTACCAGTAAATGAGCAATGGAATTACACTATTGGAGGAACCTGGAAACATTTTTTCGAGCAGTCTAATTTATTTTTGGTTGCAAGTAGGTCTCACTTAAATAATTCTGCAAATAAATATTTTAAAAATATAGAAATAGAAGAAAATAAAATTTTAGATTATCAATCGGAAGAGATAGAAAATAAAACTCGACTTGAGTATAACTTCAGAAAAGAATCTATCAAATATAATGTCGGAGTTGGCCTAGATCATGTAACCTACAAAAATCAAACATATAACAGGCTTCCATTTTTCACTAAAAATGTATCATCGGATTTTTCTTTTTTGAAGTATAGCGCTTTTGCACAGCTTAGCAAAACTTATTTGAATAACAAGCTAATAAGTTCGTTTGGAGCAAGAGTAGATAATAACAGTTTTACTGAAAGTAAAAGTGCTCCAAATTTTTCTCCAAGAGCTTCTTTGTCTTATAAGCTTAGCGAAAAATCAAGTTTAAATGCCAATTTGGGCCGCTTTTTTCAGTTACCCTCATATACAATATTAGGTTACACCGATTCACTTGGTCAATATTTAAATAAAGATGTAGATTATATACGTTGTGATCATGCTGTTTTTGGCTACGAATTTAATCCTAACAACTATAGTAAAATTACTGTTGAAGGGTTTTATAAGCAATATAATAATTATCCTTTTTCAATTCGAGATAGTGTTTCTTTAGCCAATTTAGGTGGAGATTTTGGTGTTATAGGAAATGAAGACGTTTCTTCTTCATCAGAAGGGAAAAGTTATGGGATTGAATTATTAGCACAACAAAAACTAAGCGAATCTATATACGGAATTCTGTCAGTAACTTACTACACTAGCTTGTTTGAAGATAAAAACTTAGATTTAATTCCTTCTTCTTGGGACAATAGATATATTTTTAATTTAGCAGCAGGAAAGAAGTTTAAAAGAAATATTGAATTAGGTGTAAAATTTAGATACTCAGGCGGTGCACCATATACCCCATTTGATTTAGCTACGTCAAGCATGAGAGATGTTTGGGATGTCAACCAGCAAGGTTATCTTGACTACAATAACGTAAATTCCGTACGTTTAGCAGATATACATACCTTAGATATAAGACTTGATAAAAAATGGTTTTTTAAGTCTTGGAGCCTAAATGCATACATCGATATTCAAAATCTTTATAATAACAAAATAAAACTCAGGTCAGACGTATCAAATAATCCGGATGTAGGTCCTATTATTTATGACAGCGATGGAAATCCTGACAGATATAGTTTATATGAAATCCCTAACGAATCCGGTACAGTGTTGCCAAGTATTGGCTTATTAATAGAGTTTTAATGAACGAAAAAGTTTTAATTACAGGAGCTAATGGAACTTTAGCTAAAAAAGTTAAAGACAACTTTTTAATTAAAGGTTTTGAAGTTGTTACTTTAACTTCAAGCAAGAAAAAAGCGGATTCCATAGCAACATTTTTTTGGGATACCTCAAACAATTTTATCGATAAAAATGCCTTAATAGGAGTACATCATATTGTACATCTTGCCGGCTTTAGTATTATTAAAAAGTGGAGTAAATCGAATAAAAAGAAAATGTACGATAGCAGAATTAATGGCGCTAACATTTTATTTGAGAATTGTAAAAGCCTATCTATTCAACCAAAAACATTTATTACTGCTTCTGCTATTGGTTATTATGGTTTAGATGACTTTACGACATTAAAAAAAGAAACATATAAACCAGCAAACGATTGGATGGCAAAAATGTGTGTGGACTGGGAAAATGCAGGGCAACAGTTTACATCATTAAAAACTAGAGTAGTTCAATTAAGAATATCTTTGCTATTAACTAAAAAAGCAGGCTTTCTTGCTCCTACATTTTTATCTATGAAACTTGGTTCGGCTGTTGTTTTTGGTTCCGGAAAACAACCTATTGAATGGATACATATTGATGATGCTTGTAGTTTTATTGAGCATGCAATTAAAACAGAAACAGTGTCGGGTCCTTATAACCTTGGCTCTAATAAAAAGTTAACTCAATATGAATTTATGAGAATAGTTAAGAGAAAAGTCGCTCCTTATGCTATTTTAATAAAAGTTCCTTCTTTTTTTCTTAAGTTAATCTTTGGCGATAGAAGTGTAATTTTAGATAGTGGATGTAAAATGGATATTTCGAAGTTAAATAATAGTGGATTTACTTTAAAATATTCTAATTTAGAATCCGCAATTCAAAAAGAAATAAATGGATAATAATTTAAGTATTTTCTGGTTTAGAAGAGACTTAAGGTTACATGATAATCATGGGCTTTTTAAAGCTTTATCTACTTCCAAAAAGGTAATGGCAATTTTTATTTTTGATCCTGAAATCTTAGGGGAGCTTAATGAAGATGACAAAAGAGTTTCTTTAATTTATAATCGCTTAAAAGAGCTGAATGAAAGCTTAAAGAATCATGGCACTAAGATAAATATTTATCATGGTAAGCCATTAGATGTTTTTATAAGTTTATTTTCTTCTTACAAAATAGATAGTGTATTTGCTAATACTGATTATGAGCCTTATGCTATTAAAAGAGACAATTCTATAGCAAAGAAAGCAAAAGGGTTGGGAGTAAACGCTTATTTTTTAAAAGACCAGTTGATTTTTGAAAAAGACGATATTTTGAGTAATTCTGACACGCCTTATTCGGTATATACCCCTTTCATGAAAAAATGGATGTCTAAATTTAAAATTTCTTTAACCCTCCCTTTTTTATCTCAGGACTATTTATTCAAACTTATTATTGAGGATAAAGTTAAACAAGTAGATTCTTTAGAACAAATGTCTTTTGTTGAACAAGAGGTTATTATTCCTGAGCCTCACCTTGACTATAAAACTTTAAGGCTTTACAACGACAGTCGAGATCAAATTGATGTAAGTGGTACAACTTGTATATCGATTCATTTAAGATTTGGATTTTTAAGCGTACGAGAAGTAGCTAATTTAGCTTATCAATATTCCGAAAAACTGTTAAAAGAATTGATTTGGAGATCTTTTTTTAGTCAAATTTTATGGCATAATCCTCATGTTGTTGATACTTGTTTTAGAGCTAAATACGAACAAATAGAATGGGTTAACGATAAAACTCAATTTCAGAAATGGAAGTATGGTCAGACCGGATATCCTTTAGTAGATGCAGGTATGAGAGAATTGTTTGATACAGGCTTGATGAATAATAGAGTAAGAATGCTCACGGCCTCATTCTTAGTAAAAAACTTGGGTGTAGATTGGAGATTAGGAGAAGCTTATTTTGCTTCAAAACTTCTTGATTACGACTTAGCTTCAAATAATGGAAATTGGCAGTGGATCGCAGGAACTGGTGCAGATGCGGCACCTTATTTTAGAGTTTTTAATCCACTTACTCAACAAAAGAAATTTGATCCCAATTTTACATACTGCAATAAATGGCTCCAAGAAATTAATGAGTTTGGATTCTACCCCATTGATAAAATTACAGATTTAAACGAATCTCGTTTAAAGGCAATCAAAAGATACAAATCAATAAACATTTGAAAAAAGCAATTGTAATAGGAGCCGGACTCGGAGGATTGTCAGTTGCAATTCGCCTTGCTGTAAAGGGGTACAAGGTTACTGTATATGAGTCTAATAATCATGTTGGTGGAAAAATGAATAATTTACACCTTAGTTCCTATAGGTTTGATGCTGGGCCTTCTCTTTTTACTATACCAGAACTTGTTAAGGAATTGTTTGATTTAGCAGGATACGATATAAATGATTTTTTTAAGTACCAGAAATTGAACGAAACATGCAGGTATTTTTTTGAAGATAAGACCGTAATTAATGGCTATTCTGACACTCAAAAATTTGCTGATCAGATTGAGCAAAAAACCAACGTTAAGAAACATAAAATCTTAGATTATTTAAATAAAAGTCGATTCATATATGAGTCAACAGCATTTTTGTTTTTAAATAAGTCCTTACATAAACTTAAAACATATTTGTCCTTTAAAGTATTATTTTCCTTTACTAGGCTTCCATTTTTAGGAGTTTTTAAAAGCATGAATAAAGTCAATATGAGCTATTTTAAAGACCAAAAAGTGGTTCAATTGTTTAACAGATTTGCAACATATAATGGTTCAAACCCTTTTTTAGCTCCAGCGATATTAAATATTATTCCTCATTTAGAATTTAATAAGGGTGCTTATTTTCCCGATAAGGGCATGTATTCTATAGCTGATTCGTTATATGAACTAGCCAAAAAAATCGGAGTTAAATTTGAATTTAATTCTAATGTCGATAGTATAGAGACAAAAGGAAATAGAACTACAGGAATAAGAATAAAAGAAAAAGTTATTTTTTCAGATTTAATAGTGAGTAATGCAGATGTATATTTTACTTATCTTAATCTTTTAAAACAACCACAAAAAGCTAAAAAAGTTTTAAATCAGCAAAGGTCCACTTCTGCTTTAATATTTTATTGGGGCATAAAAAAAGAATTTAAAAATCTAGATTTACATAATATTTTATTTTCTGAAGATTATGAGAATGAGTTTGATTGTCTTCAAAAAGGAAAGATTTCAAATGATCCAACCGTGTATATTAACATTACCTCGAAACTAAATAAATCGGATGCTCCTAAAGGAGCTGAAAATTGGTTTGTTATGATAAACGTTCCTTCAAATGACGGACAGAATTGGGATCTTCTAATTGAAAAGTCTCGAAAAAACATCATTACTAAAATTAATAGGATGTTAAATAATAATATTCAGGAACTAATTGAAGTAGAACAGGTTTTAGAACCGAGAGATATCGAAAGTATAACAGGTTCTTTTAAAGGCTCTTTATATGGAACGTCTTCTAATTCTAAGACGGCAGCTTTTTTTAGACACCCTAATTTTTCTAAAGAATTTAATAATCTGTATTTTTGCGGCGGTAGTGTTCATCCGGGTGGAGGAATTCCTTTAGCCTTATCATCTGCCAAAATAGTAGATACTTTAATATCTTAATCAATGAGTAAGAAAAGTCTTATCGGATTTGTTGCCATCTTTATTTTCCATTTAGTTGGAGCTATTAGCATGTCATTTGATACTTTAAGATCTTTTGTAGTTTTACTTACTCCTTTACAT
The DNA here is from genome assembly GCA_042091225.1 of Cryomorphaceae bacterium. GTDB lineage: Bacteria > Bacteroidota > Bacteroidia > Flavobacteriales > UBA7312 > JABAYQ01. The sequence continues at coordinate 38,097 of JBELHW010000009.1, forward strand.
CTTTTAGTTACACTTATCTTATTTTTTTGGACATCCTTTCTCGATACCAAGCAAATAAAGTTGTTTTGTGTTTTATTCTTGATAGGATTTTGGATAGAAGTTATTGGGGTTAAAACAGGCTCTTTATTTGGCGTATATGAGTACGGAAACACATTGGGCTTTAAGTTGCTAGATGTACCTCTTTTAATTGGAGTTAATTGGTTTTTGTTGTCCGTTTCAACCTACGGAGTAGTTAGTTACGTTTTAAAAAACAAATATGTTATTATTGTAGTTAGTTCCACATTAATGGTTCTTTTAGATTTATTGATAGAGCCTGTTGCGATTCAGCTTGATTTTTGGTCTTGGCAAAATGGAGTTATTCCTATTCAAAACTATTTAATGTGGTGGATTGTGTCAGCTGTTATGCAACTGATAATTTATTCTACCAAATTAAGGTTTAATACTGCTATTTGTATTGCTATCTTCTTATCTCAGATTTTATTTTTCACAATTTTAAACCTGTAACTTGGAAATATTTGAAACAAAATATCTGTATTTAATCTTGTTGCTTTTCACTTTGTCTTACCCATTAGCTCAAAGTTTTGAAACTAAAATTAAATATTATACCAAATGGAAAAAATTGCTTCCTGCTATTTTTGTTATGATGTTATTATTTATTCCTTGGGATGTATGGTTCACTAAAATAGGTGTATGGCAATTCAATGGGATTTATTTTCTTGGTTACAAAATTTTTTATCTTCCAGTTGAAGAATGGTTGTTTTTTATTCTAATTCCTTTTGCTTGTATTTTTATATACGAAGTACTTCTATACTTTTTCCCAAATCAGAAGCCATTTAAACATGAAAAAATAATTTTATATGTTTCCGCAATAGTTTTATTTTTTGTTTCTATTTTAAATTTTGACAAACAATATACTTTTTATTGTTTCTTTTTAGCTTCAATTGCATTGTTTATTACCGCGATTATAAGGCCAAATTGGGCTTCTAAATTTTTAAGGATGTACTTAGTAAGTTTAATTCCATTTATTCTGATAAATGGCTTCTTAACCGGTAGCTTTACAAATGAACCAGTTGTTATTTACAATCCAGATGAAATTTTAGGTTTTAGAATACTAAATATTCCAATTGAAGATACAATTTATAACATGCTAATGTTACTAATTGTAGTTTTTTTGTATGAAAAATAGGTTGTATAAACAACCATTAATATTTAGTACAATGGATTTTGTAGCTAAGTGTAGATCTAACACTTATTAATGTTATATTTGTGCAAACAATTTCATTAATTATGAAAAAAATAGCAATAATTACTTCAGGAGGGGACTCCCCAGGAATGAACGCTGCTATAAGAAGTGTTGTAAGAACTGCAATTTTTCATAACATCGAATGCTTCGGTTTCTATAGAGGTTACCAAGGAATTATAGAAAATGAGTATAAGAAGTTAGAAATCAGATCAGTTAGTAAAATTTTAGGAATGGGTGGAACCCTTCTTAAATCTGCTCGATCTTTAGATTTTCATAAAGAAGATGTAAGAAGAGATGCTTTTGAAAATTTAAAGTCATTATCAATAGACGCTTTAGTTGTTATAGGTGGTAATGGCTCATTAACTGGAGCAAGCATTTTTTCTGACCAATTTAATTTTCCTGTTGTAGGCATTCCTGCCTCTATTGACAACGATGTTTTTGGCTCTGATCATTCTATAGGATTTCATACTTCTTTAGACACTATTGTTGATTCTGTAGATAAAATTAGAGATACTGCTCGTTCTCATAATCGACTGTTTTTTGTTGAAGTAATGGGTAGAGATAGTGGAAATTTAGCCCTTAATTCTAGCGTAGCTTCTGGAGCATGTTATGTAATTATTCCTGAAAAAGAATTTACCATTAAAGGGCTTGCTAAGCGACTAGAAGAGGGAAATAAGTTAAAAAAAACTTCAAGTATCGTAATTGTTGCTGAAGGAAATACCTATGGCCCTTCTTATAAAATAGCACAAGACCTCTCCGATATATATTCCGAATACGAAACAAAAGTTACTATTTTAGGACACTTGCAAAGAGGTGGTTCTCCTTCTTCAGCCGATAGAATTTTAGCTAGTAAATTAGGAAAAGGAGCTGTCGATGCATTATTAAATGGAGAGAAAAATAAGATGGTCGGAGTGATCAAAAATGAAATTGTATTAAACGAATTAAAAACAGTAATAGATAATAAAAATGGAATAGACGAATCTCTATTCTATCTTAATGAAATAATATCAAGATAAAAATGAAAAAAATTAAAGTTGCTATAAATGGTTTTGGAAGAATTGGAAGAGGTTTTTTCAGATTGGCATTACAAACAGATAACATTCAAATTGTTGCACTAAACGATTTAACCAATGTTAAAACTCTAGCTCATTTGTTAAAGTACGACTCTACTCACGGAGTTTTGCCAAACAATATTTCTACAATAGATGATTCCATCCTTATTGATGGCGTAAAAATACCTGTTTTCTCTCAGCCTAACCCTCAAGATTTACCTTGGAAAGAAATGGGCGTAGATGTGGTATTAGAATCGACAGGTAGATTCTTAAAAAACGAAGAAGCACTACAACACAATATTGCTGGAGCTAAAAAGGTAATTATTTCCGCACCATCTCCCGATGCTAAAACAATTGTTTTAGGAGTCAATGACGATCTTATATCTACCGATGATTTTGTTCTTTCTAACGCTTCTTGTACTACAAATTGCTTAGCACCAATGGCTAAAGTTATAAATGATCATTTCGGGATTAAGTCTGGTTATATTACCACCACACATGCATTTACTTCAGATCAAAGTTTGCAAGATTCTCCTCACAAAGATTTAAGGAGAGCTCGTTCTGCTATGAATTCAATTATCCCTACTAAAACTGGTGCAGCCACTGCGGTAGGCAAAGTTTTACCTGAATTGAATGGCAAATTAGATGGAATTGCTCTTCGTGTTCCGGTTGCTTGTGGCTCCATAACCGATTTTGTTTGTGTTACAGAAAAAGAAACTACAGCTGAAGAAGTTAATAGAGTGCTAAGAGAAGCATCGGAAACATCTTTAATAGGAATTTTAGCTGTAAGTGATGACCCATTAGTTTCTATAGATATTGTAGGAAGAAAAGAATCTTCAATTATAGATTCAGAACTTACAAAAGTAGATGGGGGCTTCATTAAACTTGTTTCGTGGTATGACAATGAAATAGGATATTCCTCTAGGCTTATTGACTTATGCGCTAGAGTTAACAATTAAACTTTTTAAATGAAAAAAATAGTAGTTATTGCTCACGATAAATTTAAAAAAGAGCTTTATTCTTTTTTAAATAAAAGAAGAACTTGGTTTTTTAATAGGGAGATTGTCTCAACTGGAAGAACCGCAGAATTTCTTGAAAATGAAAACCTCGACTTGGCTTTAACTCATGTTAAAAAAGGTCGCGATGGTGGTTACATTCAAATAACAGAGATGATAACTAACAATGAAATTGATATGGTTTTCTTTTTTAGGGACCCATCGATCAAACAAGAATACCATCAAGATATAATCAATTTATTAAATGCATGCGACTACAATAGTATTCCTTTGTCTACAAACAATTCTGCAGCTGAGTTATTAATAGTAGGTAAAATAAGAATGGAGGCAGCAAATCAAGTTTTAAAAAGAGTAAACAATTAATTTATGCACATTGCTATTATTGCACATGACGGCACTAAAGATAGACTAAGAGGTTTCATTAGTGCAAATTTAGATGCTGTTAAGCTTTTAAAAATCACCTGTACTAAAAGTACATCTAAAATCATTTCAGAATTCGACTTAAAAGTAAAAAGTGTAGAATCTGGCCCTCTTGGTGGTGATGCTCAAATTGCAGCACAAATTGTAACAAAAGAGATTGAAGCGGTTATTTTTTTAAGAGATCCGTTAGGAAAGCATCCTCACGAACCTGACATTAATATGTTGCTTAGATTATGCGATGTATACCAAGTTCCTCTTGCAACTAATTTCAAGACTGCATCTATTCTATTGAATTATTTAAAAGAAAATTTATGAAAGTAATAGGAGTAGATATAGGAGGAACAAATACCGAATTAGGTGTTGTAGACTCTGAAAGCGGTATTGTTGAAGTTATTAGTTTTAAAACTAAAAACGCTAATTCTTTTGATAATTACATACAATGCCTGATTGATAATATCCAATCTTTACTAAATAAATACGAGATTTTTTCTATTGGAATAGGAGCCCCAAATTTTGACTCTCAAAACAATGTTTTTAGGCCGGTTAATTTCCCTTGGAATGACCTTCGTCCTTTCAATTTAAAATCTTTTATCGAAAAAGAGTTACATATTAATACCAACGTTGTGAACGATGCAAATGCAGCTGCTTTGGCTGAAAATCGTTTTGGAATTGGTAAAGAATATGATTCGTTTATAATGGTAACTATAGGTACAGGCTTAGGAGGTGCAATAATTATAAATAATAAATTATTCGATGGTGCATTTGGATATTCTGGTGAATTTGGCCATACAAAAATTGATCAGTTAAGCCGCAAATGTAATTGCGGTTCTGTGGGTTGTTTAGAAACTATAGTGTCTGCTAACGGAATAAAAAAGACATATTCGCTGAATTTAAAAAACATTACAGGAGAAGATCCGGATCAAATTCCTACTGTCAAAGAAATTTTCACAAAAGCTAAAAATCACGATTCTATCTGCACGCAGACTTTGGATTATACGTTTGAAACTTTAGGAAATAAACTCTCCGATTTCATTCATATAATTAATCCTCAAGCTGTTGTTTTTTGCGGAAATATTTCAAAGTCGTTAGATTTTTACAAAACAAAAATGATTCATAATTGCGAGAAACAGTTATTGAATGATTTTAAAGGCAAACTAAGTTATCAGGTATCTGATTTATTGGACCAAAAAATGAATATTCTCGGTCCTGCTTCTTTAGCTTTTGATGGCTTGGAAGTCGAAGTTTAATTAAATTCGTAAAGTTCAGCAGGTTTATGTGAAACGCCTGTTTGTTTTTCGTTAGTCTTTTTCAGGATACCCCTTCCAATAATTTGTTTTCTGAAATTTCTCTTGTCAAGTTTTTCATCAAGAATAATCTCATAAAGTTCTTGTAGCTGAGATAATGTGAATTTTTTTGGCAATAACTCTGAAGTCACTTCACTATTTATTTCCTTTCTTAAAAAATGGATAGCCTCAATTAATATTTCATTATGATCAAAGGCTAGTGGAGGAATTTCTTCAATATCAATCCATTTTACATTTTCTGCAAAATACGAAGCCTCAGGATTATATTCTTCCATCCTTACTAAAGCAACAAAGCCTATCGTAATAACTCGCTCATTTGGGTTAGGTCTGAAATTAGAAAGCCATTCTTGATCTTTTTTATCTTGAACACGCTTGGGGTCACCAAACGTTTTAAATTGTTTAAGATATAAATCATTGATTTTTGTTAGACTAAATAATATTCTATTTGCAGCCTGATCAATATCTTCATTAATCTGAATTAAATCACCAGGAATAGCAGATTGAATTTTCTTTTCATTGTTACTTGAAAAAGGATTAACTTTTTTCTCTATAACTAAAACTTTTAGTTTTTTATCAGAGTTGTCAAAACCAAAAACAACACAGTCTGCTGAAACGTTAATTTTATGCATTGCCATAGTGTATTATAAACACTAATTGCTATATTTGTTAATAACCTTAGTGTATTTTTCACAAAGTTGTAAAAATTTAACAATATTTCAATATTATTTTGAGAATTTTTTTAATACTGACCTTATTTTTAAGTATTCCATTGTTATCCTTTTCTCAAGGATTTAACGATTACGAAAAGCCTTCTGTTTTTGATAATATTAATATTTCTGGGGAATACAGATTCTTTATTCAAAACAGAACATTTATTGATCCTTATATTACAGGAATTGCAGATGGAGATACGCTTACACTAACGAAAAGAGAAATTCTAATTGGAGATGCCACCCAATTGCCAGAGCTAACCTTACGTATAAGTGCTAACCCTAATTCTAATGTTTCTTTTGGAACAGATTTAACTTTTTGGAACCAACAAAGTGGAGATTTCGAATATTTTAGAGGTATGAATTTAGGGGTAAATCTGTATGGTTCATTCAAAACAAACTTTGGTAGTTTTAATGTTAAAACAGGAGGAATACATTGGCTTAAGCTAAGTAGAATGACGCTTAAGCAATTTGAAGGATTTAACAGATATAGTTTGTTTGTTAGAAATCCATGGGATCCTCAGAGTAGCAACGTAATGAAAAGATATTCTGACTATTACGATAGGGGGAGTATAGTTCAAGATGTAAGATGGGGAAATCAAGCTTTTCAAGGTTTCGCATTAGATGGCGCCAAGTTACCTGCGGATTTAAATTTTACTTTTTTATACGGAAAAGCACAGACAAGCGCCTCTTATTTTAATGTATTGGAACAGGGTGATTACCAACAATCGGTTCAGTTTGCTAATACTCAATTTTATTCTTCACTTCTGCCATCTTATGTTTTGGGAGGTCGTTTATCAAAAAATATTAATAATTGGAATTTTGGCATGAATACTCTAAATGGATATACTTATAGAGATTCTATTGGATTAGAGACAAACAACTACCATGTACACAGTTTAGATTACGATTTTAAAAATAATGGAATTTCTCTTCAAGGTGAAATAGGCTTAGGTTTGTATAATGATTTTGACCCCGGACTAGCTATCTTGAGCAAGATAAAGACTAATAAAAGATACACTATTCTTCCACTAGATATAGAGTATTTTAGAATTAGTAGTAGATTTTACAATAATAATTCTGAGATATTAAACTCGTCAGTTAACGATGGTTTGAATTCTGATCCCAGCCAAGGAGCAGTTCTACAGCAAAATGGTAGTGCAATGCTAGGTGTTGGAAGTCTTGCAAATAATAGAACTGGTGTATCTATAAATTCTGAATTTGAGTTAGGTAAATTAAAAGTGAATTTTGGACAAACCATCTCAAAAGAATTAGAAAGGTTAACTTCAGCAATAACTTATGGTCGTGCTATTAATGGAGTTACTCTGTCAGAATTTTACAGATGGCAATATCTAAATAATGTTGGACCTTACGCTAGATGGTCAAAAATATTTAGAGGTATTTATGAAACTGTACAAATTGATAATGTTAAAAATGGAGAAATAATTTCTGATAAATTTTTTAATAGTTTTGATCTACAAGCTAAAATGGAGTACACGTTTAATAATAGAAAATCGTATTTATTTTATTTAGGCTCATTTAATTCTGTCCAAGAAAATTTATCCTTTTTTACTGTTTTAAACGAAAGTGCTTATATAAGACATTATGTTCATCAGTTTGAAAATTATACTAGTTTAACTAATAAAATAACCTTGACATCCTATTTCGGTGCAGAAAGAGTTATTGCTAATTATCAAACAGATATCGATGAGGTTACTTTTATGCCAAGAAATCAAACAGCATTAGGAGTAGGGCTTGGTCTTGACATAGCTCTAAATAACAATACTTCTTTATATTTAAGACATCGATATTTTAATCACAAAGACAAAAATTTTGTTTTAGACAATAACAAAGGACACGAAACAACATTAGAAATAAAAGTCAATTTTTAAAAAAAAAGGTAATCAATGAAAAATTACTATTTAACTATCATTTCTGTCTTTTTAACGACAGCTATATTTGCCCAAGAAAGAGTAAAAAAAATAGAATTTTACGGAGGGGCACGTACTAATATATTACTTCAAGATTTGGATGATGAAAAGGATACTTTAAATGCACAGAAAGCAAATTATGGACATTCTCTTATTGATTTAGGAATACTTATCAGACCAAGTAATGATACTGAAATTATTACCGAATTAAGAATGAGAAATGAATTAGGAGGTTTTTATGGAGCGGCAGTTAACTTTGGTGTTAGAAGATTAACCTTAAAAGGAGTAATTAACGATGCCATTAGATATAAAATTGGAGATATTGATTTAAAATTAACTCCATACACTCTATTTAATAATGGTTATCAGGATCAGGTAAATGAAGCAAATGTTTTTCGTGTGGCTAGAGAAGTGGTTGATTACGAAAATTTTTTTGGTGAAAACAAATGGAGAAGGCAAGGAATGGAAACCGAATTTGGTTTAAACTTTATGAACGATAAATTTAAAACTTTAAATGTACGTTTGTTCTCTACTAGGAGTAACAGATCAAATCCTGATATTAATTTGCCTGAAAGGTTTTTTTCTGGAGGTATGGTTTTCCTAAACACTTCGTATGGAACATTAGCTTTTAACTCTGCAAACATGCACGATTTAAGTAGTACTGTTGATGATCAAGAGTTGTACTATAATTATGTTAACACAGTTACTACCTCAATTCCTTTTACATTTGTTAAAGGATTAAAATTTGATTTAGAAACAGGTCGTTCATCGGAGATTTTTAAAAATGTTATTTCAGCAACTACTCAAGAATACAACGATTATTTTTGGAATGCAGGCATGAGTTATAGCGTGTCCGAAAGTCAAAATATTTCTCTAAATGCGATTTATACCGGCGCTTACTTTCGCTCACACGGCGCACAAAATATTCGTTTAGATTATTTAAGCGAAAGCGGGATTTTCCCTGTAATAACTAACGATCAAATTTCAAGACAAATGGGTCTTTTAGATTATTTATATAACGATGTTGCTTATCGTAAAACGTTCGATAATCAGATGGATATATATAACCCTTCCTTTAGTAATGCTTTGCCCTACGGTTTGGCAACTCCAAACAGATCGGGAATTTCGTTAAATGCTAAAGAATCTTTATGGGATGAAAATATTGATATTTCGGCAGAAATATATTCTTTAAAAGAAGTTTTAGGTTCTGGAACTGAAGAATTAAAATCTTTTTTTAAAGCTTCTGCAATGTTAGATGCAAATGTTAAGAAATGGCAATTAAAATCCGGATTCTCATTTGAAAAAACTAATAGAGAAGGTTTGATTTACGAACAAGTTGATTTAACTAATTTGATTTTTGACTTTGGCTTAGATTTTAAATTGACAAATAATATTTCTGTTATGTATGGAGCTAAGTTTCATATGTCAGATGGAAAGGATTTGATTCCATTGTATGATGCTCAAAATCAAATCGTTTTTTACAATAATTATGAAATCATTGATTATAGCCAATCCTTAAACGCTGTAGGATTAAATATAGATTTTAATCAAAAATCTAAACTTACAATTTCTTATAATTCTTTTGTACAATATTTTGAAACTAAATATAAATTAAATCAGTTTCAACTACTATATCGCTTAAATTTATAATATTATGAAATACATTTTTTTATTATCAGGACTACTTTTTCTTTATTCATGTAATAATGATTATCCAGAGTTTCTAGGAAACTCTTTAAATGATCAATTTGGAGAATTATCAATATTAGATTCTTTAACACCAAGTGCTTCAAACTTTGATTTTAGTGATCCTTCTTCTTCTAAATATTTTAAAGCTAGTTGGACTAAAAATTTAGAATGGACACTCACAATAACAGGCAGTCAATCTGGTGCTTCTAAATCTTTTTCAGGTTTTGATTCAAGAATTGATTTAGAAAACACCTCTTGGATCGGTGTTGCTGATGATTTCCCTTCATTTAACTATGAAGATTGTTCAGTCGACTTAATTTTATCTGATAACGAAACCGAAATTATTTTAAATACACAAATAACAATTGATGAGCTTAAGTTAGCACAGGAAGGTTTAGTTGTCGTTGCTGATTTTGAGCAAGGATACCCTACTAATTCTATTGAATTTGCTCAGTCTGGTGAGTTTATGAATTTTCAAATCTCTGATGGTGGTGCTGCTCAAGGTCAAAAATTTTATTCTATGGGAGGCTATGTAAATTGGGATTATTATTTAGGTAGTCTTAAAATAGCAACGGATATTTCTGCTTTAGATGACATTCCTTCCTCTTTAGTTTATTTTAACATGGCTATCATTGGTGGCGAGCAAGGTCAAGTTCCTTCCAATCAGTTCATAAAAGTTATTTGTAGAGAGAGCGATAACGAAACATACGTACATGAATTCAACCCTGTTAACTGGTCGGACTGGAGATTAGCCTCCTTACCCTACGATGAATTTGTATTGGAAGGAAACCCAGGAAACAACCAGAGAAATCCTGCAAATATTACTATGATTGAGGTAATGAGTCTATCTTGTCCAGCAGGACCAGGGCCAATTGCAGGAGGTGGAGAACCATGTTCCGATAATACTGATCTAGTAGTAAAAACAAATATTGATTATATTACATTTACAATTAATGAACCATATCAACCTTAAAATAGTCCTTTTATCTACTTTGTTAATTGGTTGTATCCCTTTTCAGCCTATAGCAATATATGATGTTTATCCTGAAAAGGATGAAAATGTAAATACAAGAGTTTTCTTTGATGAAAATAAAGGTACTCTTTGGACTAATTTGGAGTCTTGTGGAACACTTGAAATTAAAAATCTTGATGGAAATAATGTGATTTCTTTAGATTGGAATAAAATAGATTGTGATTGGGTAGGTTTCGGTAATAGCTGGTCTAACTTTATGTCAGATGATATTAGTGAGATAATAAAAACACATGCTATAACATTTAGAGTTAAAGCACTAGAGTCAGAACAAAAATCTGTACCATTTGTAATAGGACTTGAAGATTATTCTGGTGGTTCCTCTTATGTCTTTTCTAGCCTAGATTTATTCGGTGATGATTTGGTAGTATCCAACCAAAAGTGGACTAATTTTTACATGCCATTATCGTTTTATGATTTTAGCATGCAGGGTGTAGATCTTTATGGAATAAAACAAATGATTGTACAATTAGAAGGTTCAGGAAAACTATATATAGATGATATTAAAGTTATACCATTTGGAAAAGAAAAATATGCTTCTTTGCTAGAAAGTGTTGAAAATCTTAAGCCTAAAGGAATCCCAAACCAAAAAATTTTTCCTGGTAATTTTGAAGATATGGCGTGGGGGACAGGTGTAACTAATTGCCAAACATTAGAATCAAAAAATAAGGTAATAAACTGGCAATGGAATAATTGTAGCGAGTGGAAAAAATGGGGCATTAATTGGAATAACTGGTATGCATTTAATTTAAGAGGGATTGAACAAAAAACTAACTTTTACCTTTCTATTTCTAAAAACCATTCTGATTTTGATATTTCAATAGAAGATTTTAAAGGAAAAAGACATACAATTTCTATAGCAAATTATCAACCTTCATCCAAAAATGACTCTATTGTAAATTACTCTATTCCTCTTTCTGATTTTAAGTTGATCGAAAAAGGTTTTACACTAGATCAAATGAAGCAATTCGAGTTTTTTGGTCAAGAAAGTGGATTTGCCTCCTTTTATGAAATAAAATTAATTGAACAATGAGAAAGATTTTAATTGTATTTATTAGCCTATTATTTTTTTCGTGTGAACAAACTCAATTTCAAGATTTAGATTACGTGTTAATTTGGAGCGATGAGTTTAATCAAGCTCAAATTGATGAACGGAATTGGAACTTTGAAACAGGTAACGGCTGTCAATACGGGCTTTACGGATGGGGAAATAATGAAGACCAGTATTACAGAGAAGAAAATGCGTCAATTTCAGAATCACAATTTTTATTAATTGAATCTAAAAAAGAGCAATATTTTTATAATGATTGTGATGGTTCTCAGCAAGTTGCCGAATATACTTCTGCTAGATTAAACTCAAAAACTAAATTTGATTTTAAATATGGAAAGGTAGAAGCCTCGATTAAGATGGATAAAGCCAATGGAATTTGGCATGCTTTTTGGATGTTACCTTCCTTTCCACAATCAACTTGGCCTCTGAGTGGTGAAATTGATATTATGGAACAATACCGATCAAATAATCAAGATAAATTGATTGCTGCTGTCCATTTTGGATATGATTTTATTGTAGAAGATTATGATTCTTTGACTGTCGATTATTTCGATTCCTTTCATGTTTATGGATTAGAATGGGACCTGGTTTCTCTACGTTGGTATATTGATAATCAATTAGTTCATACGGTTTACAAATCAGAAAATCAAGATTTAGAAACTAATTGGCCATTTGATGAACAATTTCATTTAATTTTTAATACTGCTGTTGGAGGAACTTTAGGCGGAACTCCAACTTTTGAGTCTACTAAAAATATGTTAGTTGACTACATACGTGTTTTTCAAAAAACTACTGAACAATGAGATTAATTTTATTTTTTATTTTTATTCAGACCTATTGTTTCGCACAGGTCATTCCTGTCAAAATTATTAGCAATGATGATGGATTTGAGCTTATTAGAGAAGGAAAACCTTATTATATAAAGGGTGTAGGTGGATCTACAGAGTTAGATAAAGCTGTAGCTTATGGAGCAAATTCATTTCGTACTTGGTCTTCAGAAAACGCATTAGAAATATTAGATAAAGCTCAAGAAAAAGGCTTGACTGTTTGTATGGGACTTTGGGCTCAGCACGAAAGACATGGGTTTGATTGGAGCAATGAACTTGCTGTAAAGTTGCAACTAGAGTCTTTTGCTAAAGTTGTTGATGAAATTAAAAACCATCCCGCATTATTAATGTGGGCTGTAGGAAATGAAGTTGATTTATTTTATTCCAATTTTGACGTTTGGAAACACATAAATGATATCACATTAATGATTAAGGAAAAAGATCCTAATCATCCTGTAATTACAGTAACAGCTGGTTTAGATGTTGCCGAAATAAAATTGATTAATAAGTATGCTCCTGCTTTAGATATGATTGGAGTTAATACCTATGGCGGTATTGGTTTTATTTCAGAAGGTTTAAGAAATTATGGATGGGAAAAGCCATATCTTGTAACTGAATGGGGGCCAAACGGTCATTGGGAATCTCCAACTACTTCTTGGGGTACTCCAATAGAGCAAACTAGCACAGAGAAAGCAGCTTCTTATAGTAAACGATACGATATTATTGCTGCTGACAAAGAAATGTGCTTAGGGTCTTATGTTTTTTTATGGGGTTTTAAACAAGAAACAACATCTTCTTGGTATGGATTATTTCTTAAAGATGGCTCTCAAACAGGAGTAATGGATGTTTTAATTGAAAAATGGTCAGGAAATAAACCTCTTAACACCGCACCAGGAATTAACACTTTTACTATTAATGGAAATAATGCATATGAGAGTGTCAAGTTAAAACCCAACTCTAACATGTTAATTTCTGTAGATGCTTTTGATCTCCAAAATGATTATCTGAATTTTCATTTTGAAATCGTTCCAGAAAGTACAGATACAAAGTCAGGTGGTGATTTCGAAAAAGCGCCTGAGCCAGTTTTTAAAAAGTTATTTTTTGAATCTAACCCCAAAATTAAAGCACCTAAGAAAAAAGGAAAATATCGCTTGTTTGTAGTGGTAAAAGATCTTGAAAAATCAGCTACTGCCAATATTCCTTTTCTTGTTGAATAGTTATTTTTATAGAAGTCTTTCGGAAAAATATTCATCTACTTTTTTTTCTATTTTATCATTATAAGTTTTACTTTTTATTTCGGAATTGAATAAATTAACTTCATAATTTTTTATCCACGAACTGTGGTTTTTTGCAAGCTCTGATATAGCATTTAATATGTACTCGATATCTCTATTTGTATCGGTATGCGTATTTGCAACGTATGGTAAAAAGTTTTTTTGAATATTATTTTCAATTGGTTGATACATTCTACCGCTAGCTGTCCAGTCTGCATATATAAGTCTTGTAGCCTCGTTATTTGGAGTATTGATTTTATGATTTATTCCTATAATTCCCTTTCTAAATTTTGAGAAATATTTTTCCATTTGCTTTTAAGTATAAATTGTTAGTCAATAATTTGACTTTGACTAGCTTTTTCATTTAAATAGCAAACACTAAGAATAAACCATTTATGGTTAATAGTTTTTCATGGCATACTATTTTTAAGTAATGAGTTTAAACAAAAGTATAAAAAAAAGCGAAGCATATATGCTTCGCTTTTGCATTAAAATAAGTTATTTTTTTATTGCAATACAACCTTTTTGTTGACAGCTCCATAAGTAGTTGTTATTTCTAAGAAATAAACTCCTTTTGGTTGAGTATTCATAT
>JBELHW010000054.1:0-4625 GCA_042091225.1 Cryomorphaceae bacterium
GATTTTAATAATTAACTAGAATAATAAATATAAATAAACCATTAAAAAAAGTTAAAAATGAAAAAAAATTACCTATTATTAGTATTATTTGCTGTTACTTTAATAGCAAACACAAGAGCGCAAGAAGTTATCTATCAAGATGATTTTGAAACGGGTTATACAGATGGTGCGGACTTAGTTACTGTAAATTCATGGCAAGTTTTTGCTGCCGATACCAAAATTGTTAAAACAGTAAATAGTGAAGGCAATGGAGCTGATGGTTCAGATTGGTTTGGGCAAATAAGTACAGGAGCCTTTACAACGCTACAAAGGGTTTATCCTCTTACAGCTGGCGAAACCTACGAATTTAAATTAAAATACAGAAGAACTGTAACAACTAGTGGAGCTTTAAAATTATTAGTAAGAAAACCTTCAACTGCTGCAGGACAAGTTCAGTCAGAAGAAGGAACTTCAGGAGTGTATGCTGAGTTATCTACATCTATTACTGCAGATTCTTCAGAGAATTACGGGTTTAGAATAATTCAAACTTTTGGTACTGCAAACTTTGATTTTGATGATGTTTCCATTGTATGTACTACATGTTCAACAGCATCTGTAGCTAAAAATGATGCCTTTGAATTTGCAATGTACCCAAATCCTGCAAACGATATTATAACTTTTAAAACTCAAGAAGAGTTATCATCAATTAAAGTATATAATATTATAGGAAAGGAAGTATTATTTCTAAATGAACTTAACCAACAAAAAACAGTAAACGTATCTAAGTTTGAAAAAGGAGTGTATATAATGAAAATTGAAGCAAAAAACGGAAGTCTTGTTTCAAGAAAATTTATTAAAAATTAAATCATCAACCTTTAAAATCGGTTGTTATTCTTTTAATAAATAAAATTAGATTAATAAACTTAAAATTTAAAAAAATGAAAAAAAAATACCTACTAATAGCATTATTTACCTTTGTGTTAACATCAAGCTTACAAGCACAAGAAGTAATTTTTGAAGATGATTTTGAATCGGGTTATACAGATGCAACCTCAATTATAACAGTAAATGGTTGGCAGTCTTGGGCTGGAGACGGAGCAACACCTGTAGTTGAGTCTAAAAATTCTCCTTCAACCGGTGTAGATTCTTCAGATTGGTACGCAGAGATATTGACTGGAGGATATACTACTGTAGCAAGAAATTATCCTTTAAAATCAGGAGAAACATATGAGTTTAAATTAAGTTACAGAAGATCAGGAACGGGAACTTTAAAGCTTCAGGTCCACGACAATTCTAATGCTATAGTTGCAGTTTCTGAAAACGTTAACTCTGATGTATGGGCAGAATTAATGGTTTCTTTTGAGGCTAATGCAGACGAAAATCATAGTTTTAGATTTATTCAAAATTGGGGGACTGGTCCTATGGCTTTCGATAACGTTTCTATTAAATGTACAACATGCTCAACAGCATCAATCGCTGATAATGATGCTTTTGAATTTGCAATGTATCCAAATCCAGCAAACGATTTCATTACATTTAAAACTCAAGAAGAGTTATCATCAATTAAAGTATATAATATTATAGGAAAAGAAGTTTTATCTCTAAACAAACTTAGTCAAAAAACAGTAAATGTATCTAAGTTTGAAAAAGGGGTGTATATAATGAAAATTGAAGCAAAAAACGGAAGCCTTGTTTCTAGAAAATTTGTAAAAAACTAAAAAAAGTCAACTAATTATGTACAAACATCTTGTTTTTTGGAAACTTAAAAATAACGCAGAAGGATTATCAAATAAAGAACTCTGTATAGAAGTTAAAAGAAGATTAGATGAGTTGCCAGCTCACATACCAGAAATTATAAGTTATGAAACTGCTATAAATGTAGGAGATTATAAAGCATCTTTTTTTGATGTAAGTCTTATTTCTACATTTAAAGACAAAGATGATTTCTGGAAATATACAAAGTATCAAATTCATGATGAAGTAGTGGCATATATCCAATCTGTGCAATCAGATGAGCAGATTGTAGATTATGATTAAATTGATATTAATACACTAAAATATAATATGAAGATCACCAAAATTGAAACCTTTATTTTAAAAGATACCTTGTCTAAAAGTTTTTTCTTTTCACAATGGGAATACTCAGAAAGATGTATTTGTGTTGTAAAAGTAACAACTTCAGACGGTCAATATGGTTGGGGAGAAGGCTATGGTCCTGCAAGTGTTTTACAAGCAGGTATAGAACTCTTAAAACCTGTTGTAATTGGTTCTGACCCTCTAGAAAATGAAGTTATTTGGAATCAAATGTATCGAAAAACATTAGATTTTGCCAGAAGAGGAACTTTAGTAGCATCCATAAGTGCAATCGATATTGCCATTTGGGATTTGAAAGGTAAAATTTTAGGATTACCAGTTTCAACATTATTAGGTGGTCAGCATCGAAATAAAATTAGACCTTACGCAACCGGTCTTTATTTTACAAGTCATAAAAATCCTTCTCAATATTTTGATGAAGAAGCACATAAATATGTTTCAGAGGGCTTTAAGGCAATTAAGATGAAGGTTGGTTTAGGTGTTGAAGAAGATTACAAAAATGTAAAACGCATGCGAGAGGTTATAGGTGATGATATCCAATTAATGGTAGATTCTAATCACGCTTATGGTTTTAGAGAAGCAGTGCAGTTGTCTAAAAAACTAGAACCGTTAAATATATCTTGGTTTGAAGAGCCTTTGTCTCCTGAATTTTATCATCAATATAATGAGCTAAGGAGTAAAACAACGATTCCTATTTCAGGTGGTGAATGTGAATATTTACGTTTCGGGTTTCATCAGTTACTAAGAAATAAGTCTGTAGATATCATTCAACCAGATATTTGTGCAAGCGGAGGTTTGTCTGAAGCAAAAAGAATTGCAGCACTCGCAACAACATATGGTGTTGAAATTATACCGCATACTTGGGGAACTTCAATAGGTATTCATGTAGCACTTCATTTTATTGCTAATTTAGAGTCAGTTCCAGGAAGGATGAAATGCCCTGATTTTCTCATCGAATATGATCAAACTGAAAATGCATTACGAGAAGAGTTAACTTATCCTGCAATACAAATGAAGGATGGATTTATTGAAGTGCCAAATACACCCGGTTTAGGTATAGATGTCAATGAAGAAGTTCTAACGAAATATGCAATTCCAAAAAGTAAAATAGAAACTATTTTATAGCAAATCATTTAACATGAAAACACAGAAATTCGGTTACAAGAAATTATATATAGATGGCAAACTTGTTGATGCAGAAAGTGGTCAAAAAGAACAAGTAATTTGCCCTGCAACAGGAGAGTCTATTGCTGAAATTGCCAAAGCAGGAAAAGTGGATGCTGAAAAAGCACTAATATCTGCACAAAAAGGTTTTAAATATTGGTCTAAATTATCTCTTGCAGAACGAACAGACTGGATGAGTAAATTAAGATCAGCAGTTCTTGAAAAAGAGCATGAACTTAGAACAGCAATGGTTCATGAAATGGGTAAAAATTATGAAGGAGCTTATGAAGATATCGAAGCAGTTATTAATGCTTTAGAATGGTATCCTACAGCTATGAAAAATCTCAGAGAAGAGCAAATACCAGATTATGAGAATACCCATACGCATAAAATGATTTCTAAACCTGCGGGAGTAGCAGTTGCATATTTAGCATGGAATTTTCCATTATTAAATGTTGGATTTAAATTAGGTCCGGCTTTAGCTGCAGGTTGTTCACTAATTATTAAGCCTTCTGAATTATCGCCATTATCAACCTATATGCTAGGTGAAATTTTACATGAAATAAACTTTCCAGCAGGCGTTGTAAATATTTTATCTGGCCCAAGTGAAGATGTGGCAAGAACACTTACAACAAGTAAAATACCTTCGGTTTTAACCATGATTGGTTCTACAGAAACCGGTAAAAAAGTCATTGCAGAAAGTACTACATCTATAAAAAAATTAGGAATGGAACTTGGAGGTAATGCACCTTTTATTGTATTTGATGACGCAGATTTTGACAAAGCATTAGATTTAGCCGTCGTTTTGAGTTTCTGGAATTCAGGTCAGATTTGTGTTGCGGCAAACAGAATTTTTGTACACAAAAATATTTATGATAAGTTTATGAAAGCTTTTGTTAAAAGAGCTTCAGAAATAAATTTAGGTTTTGGTATAAAGGAAAATCCAGATGTTTTTATGGGGCCAGTGATAACAAAATACGATAGAGATAGAATGTTTGATTTGGTTAAAGAAGCGACCGAAAAAGGAGCAACTCTTGAATACGGTGGTAAAATACCAAAAGACTTACCAGAAAATGGCTATTGGATTGAGCCTACTGTGGTTTCAGGAATTACTTCAGAAATGAAATTATTTAGAGAAGAAACTTTTGGACCTGTTGCTGCCATTATGAGCTTTGATTCAGATGATGAGGTTTTAGAATTAGCCAATGATACAGAATATGGTTTAGCATCTTATATTTTTACAAATAATCACAAAAGAATTGAGCGTTTTACTGATGAGCTTGATTTTGGAGAGATACAAATCAACGGAATCAAATATGCTATTTATTTACCACATGGTGGAATAAAAAATAGTGGAATTGGTCATGATTGTTCTCATTTGGCTTTAG
>JBELHW010000055.1:0-9978 GCA_042091225.1 Cryomorphaceae bacterium
CAATAAATGAAGTCGAAATAGTTTCGAAAGTAAATACTACCGAATTTTCGCTTATCTCACCTGTTCAAACTCAAAAAATTAGTAGAGATGAATTACAAAAGGCTGCCTGTTGTAACTTGTCAGAAAGTTTTGAAACAAACGCTACTATTGATGTTACTTTTTCCGATGCTATTTCTGGAGCTAAACAAATAAAAATGTTGGGTCTAGATGGTGTCTATACTCAAATAACCCAGGAGAATCTACCACTAATAAGAGGTATTTCTACTGCTTTTGGTCTTACACATACACCAGGAACTTGGATAGAGTCTATTCAGGTAATTAAAGGCGCTGGCTCAGTTGTAAATGGATTTGAATCTTTTACAGGTCAAATTAATGTTAACTATCAATCGGCAGAATCTGCAGATAAATTGTTTTGGAACTCTTATGTTAATTCGGAAGGAAAGATTGAAAATAATTTACAATTAGCTAAAAAGAATGGTAAATGGAAATCTAATTTATTTTTGAGTTATCAGTACCACAATAAAGAAGTTGATAACAATAATGATGATTTTTTAGATGAACCACATCTGAATTCTGTTAATATTTTAAATAAATGGAATTCTATTACTGAGAATAGAGAATTGACTTTTACAGTTCGAACAATTTTAGAAGAAAGGGAAGGAGGCCAATTGAAGGCTATAGCTGATCCGTTTTTAGTAAATATAGATAATCAGCTTTTTGAATTGAGTGGAAAGTTAGGGTTTCTGGATAAAGATGAAGTAAATAAAAGTATTGGTACTCAATACTCATTTAAAAAGCACAATCAATTTGCCCAATTTGGTTCTAATATTTACGATGGTTCTCAAGAAAGTATCTTTTTCAATATTATTCGTCAATCCTATTATAGAACAACTGATCATACTTTAAAATATGGTTTTAGCTTTTTCGGTGATAGATATCAAGAGTCGATAAACAGTCAGATATTAGATAGAACAGATTTGATTAGCGGTGCTTTTAGCGAATATACATATATGCCAAGTAATGAATTTGTTGTTACTGCCGGATTTAGATCCGATTATCACAACAAATTTGGTTTTAATTATTTGCCAAGAATCAATACGCGTTATTGTATTATTGATAATACAATTATAAGATTTTCTTTAGGAAAGTCATTCAGAATTTCTAACCCTATTAGTGAAAACCTACCTTTTTTAGCTTCCTCTCGTACAATATCTATTAATGATAATTTAAAGCCAGAACAAGCATGGAGTTATGGTTTTAATATTACACAACTTTTCAATTTATTTGATCGTGAAGCTGTTTTTAATGCTGATTTTTATAGAACCGACTTTACAAATCAAATTGTTGTTGATATAGAAAAACAAGATCAATTAAATTTCGACAATCTTATTGGCGACTCTTATTCTAATAGCCTTCAATTTGATTTAAGTTATGAATTAATTGAAAGAGTCGATTTTAAGCTTGCTTATAAAATAAATAGAGTGTATTCTACTTTCGAAAATGAATTAAAATTAGTCCCATTAACACCTAAGGATAGATTTTTAGTCAATCTAGCATATTCTACAAATCATCTTAGAAAATGGATGTTTGACTTTACTCTTAACAGAATAGGTCAAAGTAGGTTACCTACTCACAATTTAATAGATAAAGAATTTTCTGATGCATTCATTCAATTAAATTCTCAAATCACAAAAAAATATAATAAATTTGATGTATATCTTGGCGTTGAAAATGCTTTAGACTACAAACAAGAAAATCCTATACTTTCAAGTGAAAACCCAAATAGTCCAAATTTTGATGCTTCAATTATTTGGGCACCAATTATGGGGCGATTAATTTACACAGGATTTAGATTTAAACTTTAAAAAATAACATTATGAAGACTATAAAAATTATAATTTTAATGCTATTTGTTTCTACATTAGCATTTTCTCAAACAAAACAAATAGAAGTAAAATCTTCTCTTCAATGTGAAATGTGTTCTCAGAATATTTTTAACGGTCTTTCGTCCATAAAAGGAGTAAAGAACATTAAGATAAATCTTGAAGAGCAAATTATTGAAGTGAAGTATAATTCTAAAAAAATTGATGTAAATAAAATTGAAGAATCCATTACAAATATTGGATATGATGCAAACGATAAAAAAGCAAATATGGAAGTATATTCTAATCTTCCTTATTGTTGTCAAAAACCGGAATAATGAAATTAGGAATAATTATTTATAGTACCGATTCGGAAGTTGTTTTTAATGCATTTCGATTAGCCAATTTTGCATTAAATAAAGAGGATAAAGTTTCAATATTTTTACTGGCAAAAGGTGTGGAGTTTGAATCGTTAAATAGCGATCAATTCCCTGTTGTAGATCTTGCTAGGCAGTTTGTTGGAAATTCAGGTGAAATTTTAGCTTGTGGAACTTGTTTGAACTTAAGGAATCAAGATAGTTCAGAAATTTGTCCTCTATCTACCATGAATGATCTTTATGAGTTAATTCGAACTTGTGACAAAACCATAAGCTTCTAAATGTTACTATTTTCTAAAATAATGATGGGCGTTTTCGCTATTTTATTTTTAATTGTAATATTTTACTTTTTGAATAAGATTGACCAATAATTAATTTTCTGTTTTTATTGCTCTAAATATACTAGTGTTCAGCTCAAAGCCGATAAGCATTACAATTGCGTTAAAATAAAGCCATAATAGTACGATTATAAGAGTTCCTATTGAGCCATACAGTTTGTTATACTGACTAAAGTTTTCGATGTAGTAACTGAATCCTAAGGAAGTAATAATAATAAATAATGTTGCTAAAATTGCACCAGGAGAGAAAAATTTCCAATCTGTTTTTTGTGCTGGACCAAACTGAAAAAGAGTCGATATTCCAAAAAATAAAAAACTTAATAATATAATCCATTTTCCAAATTTTATTAGAAAAATAGAACTTTGTTTTATAATGTTCCACTCGACAAGATAATTTTGTGCAATTTGAGTGAATACTATTAGTGCAATAGCAATTACTAACATTAAGACTAATGTTATTGTTAGGCTCAAAGCGATTAAACGTTGTTTCCAAACACTTCTACTTTCTTCTATATGAAAAGAGCTGTTAAAAGCTTCCATTATTGAGTTTATACTATTAGTTGAAAAATAAAGTGCCATAATAAAACCAAAAGAAAGTAAACCACCTCTTGGATGATTAATAATGTCATTTAATGTAGAAAAAAATGATTCGTTTGTTGAGGGAGGGAGCACATCATTCAATAATTGCAATAAGATTTCTTGAAAATTATTAATTGGAATGTAGGGAATGAGTGTAAATAAAAAAATAAGAGCAGGGAAAAAAGCTAAAAAAAAATTAAAAGCAATTGAGGATGCTCTTGTAGTAATTGCTCCTTTTTCTATGCCCTCTAAATAAAAACAAGTAACATCATATAAATTCATGCCTTTAAAACCTGGTAAAAATATTTTTTTACTCCAATCAATAAAAAATGTTAAATGTTTTTTTTCAATCATTTAATTGCTTTTAAACTTAAGTCAAGACTTTTTATTGAGTGAGTTAAAGCGCCTACAGAAATAAAGTCAACTCCACATTTAGCATAGTCTCCAATTGTATCTTCAGTAATACCTCCAGAAGATTCTGTTTGAAATTTACCATTTATTAATTTCACAGCTTTTTTTGTGTCTTCAATACTAAAATTATCTAACATAATTCTTTGAATTTTTCCGACAGATAAAATTTCAATTACTTCCGAAATGTTTCTTGCTTCAATTTCAATTGGTATATTAATTCCTTTTTCTGTTTGGTATTTATTTGCTTTTTGGATGGCAAACTTTATACCACCAGCAAAATCGATATGGTTGTCTTTAATCATCATCATGTCAAAGAGACCAAATCTGTGGTTTGTTCCACCACCTATTTTAACAGCTAGTTTTTCTAATAACCTGAAGTTTGGTGTTGTTTTTCTAGTGTCTAAAACTTTCGCATTTGTTTCACTTATTAGAGAATAAATATGTTTGGTTTTGGTTGCTATTGCACTCATTCTTTGCATGCAGTTTAATACTAACCTTTCAGCAGTTAGGATGGAAATAGACGATCCCTCAACTTCTAAAACAGTATCTCCAATTTTTATTGGATTGCCATCTTTAATAAAGACATTTACTTTTAAATCAGGATCTACTTTTGAAAAGATAAGTTTAGCTACCTCTACACCAGCAATATATCCGTTTTCTTTTGCCAAAAGCATTGCTCTCCCATTTGCAGTATCAGGAATGCACGCCAAAGAGGTATGGTCCCCTTCACGGATATCTTCTTTAAGTGCATTTGATATTAATAAATTTAATTCTTCAGTCATTGTTTTTTATTCTATTAAGCAAATTGACTAATTTTGCTGAAAATTACAATCTTTTTTTGTGAAAATAGAATTAATTATAGTTGGTAAAACTGATTCAGATTGGATAATGCAAGGTTTTGATGTATATCAAAAGAGGATTGCTCATTATATTTCTTTTAATAGCACTATCCTTTTAGATATTAAAAACAGAAAAAATTTATCAGAAAGACAACAAAAAGAACAAGAAGGAAATTTAATTATAAAACAAATCCAAAACTCAGATTTTGTAATTTTATTAGACGAAAATGGCAGTCAATATGATTCTGTTCAATTTTCAGCTTTTTTACAAAAAAAGATGAATTCTGGTGTTAAAAGATTGGTTTTCATTATTGGTGGACCTTATGGTTTTTCAGATGAAATTTACAATCTTTCTAATTATAAAATTAGTCTTTCAAAAATGACCTTTTCTCATCAAATGGTGAGACCATTTTTTTTAGAGCAGTTATATAGAGCATTTTCAATATTAAATAACGAACCTTATCATCATAAATAATTATGGAAATTGTATTCGCAACCAATAATCTTAATAAAATAGAAGAAGTAAGAGCACTTTTGCCTTCTAGCATAACTATTTTGAGTCTTCAAGATATAAATTGCAATGAAGAGTTGCCAGAAAACGGAGATACATTAGAAGACAATGCGGCTCAAAAGGCATATTATGTATATGATAATTACGGATACAATTGTTTTGCTGATGATAGCGGGTTGGAAATTAATGCTTTAGATGGCCGCCCTGGAGTCTATTCGGCAAGATATGCTGGAGCAGATTGTGTTGCAAAAGATAATATTGAAAAAGTACTTAAAGAATTAGAAGGAATTGAAAATAGAGATGCTTGTTTTCGAACAGTTATTTCTTTAGTGATCAAAGGAAATGAAGTTCAGTTTGAAGGAGAAATTGAGGGTCAGATAATTCCAGAAAATTGGGGAGATGGCGGATTTGGATACGATCCAATTTTTTTACCCGACGGATTCGAAAAAAGTTTTGCTCAAATGTCTTTAGATGAAAAAGGTAAAATAAGTCATAGAGGTTTGGCGGTGAAAAAATTAATTTCTTTTCTATCTTAGAAAAAATTAAAATACACTTTTGATTAATCTTAATTTATGGGTATGTTTTTTCTCTTCAGCATTAAAAATTCCTTGCTGATCGAGTCTATCAATTCTTACTTTTCCGGAAGCATGTATTATAAAATTATCTTCTAAAATTATACCAACATGTGTTATTTTTCCTTCATTATTATCGAAGAAAGCTAAGTCTCCTGCTTCCGATTCTTCAATAAAGCTTAAGGTAGTTCCAATTTCTGCTTGTTGATAAGCATCTCTAGGAATTTCTATTCCTTGTAATTTATAAACTACTTGAGTAAAGCCAGAGCAATCAATTCCTAGGGGAGATCTGCCTCCCCATAAATATGGTGCATTTAAAAACATCATCGAATTATGTACAATTTTTTGTTTGTCTTTTGAGCCTGTAGTAATGATACCATTATGAGAAAATTCTTTATCTGATATCCTAAACTTCCCATTGTTATATAGGGGTAGGGTACTTCCTATAGAAATTGTTGTTGCAGTTTCGGATTCTACAATATCTAGCAAATCGCAGCTTACAGAAGGAATATGATTGTCTACTTCAGAATAAAATTCTTTATCAATTTCTATCCATTGCTTGTTGCAAATCCAGCCTTCGTATTTGTCGTGTGACAGTCTTATTTTACTCCATTTACTCCTGTATTCTAAAACTTTAAAATGCTCTCCAAACAATATTTGATTAATCATTTCTGATTTATCAGAACTTTCTGATCGCATAGGGACTATTGAAAGAATTGAAATGCCGTATCTCATAAAATCAAAATTATAAAAGAAAAGCCCACTTATGTAGTGGGCTTTAACTAAATATTAACATCGAATGTTAGTTAAGTTCTACAACAATCGCTGAGGCACCACCTCCACCATTACATATACCCGCAGCACCTATTTTTCCGTTATTTTGTTTTAAAACGTTTAATAAAGTAACTACAATTCTAGCTCCTGAACAACCTAGAGGATGGCCTAAGGAAACCGCACCCCCGTTAACATTAACTTTATTTTTATCTAAGCCTAATTTTTCAATATTAGCCAATCCTACAACTGAGAAAGCTTCATTTAACTCAAAGTAATCAACATCATTTACAGTAATGCCAGATTTTTCTAGTGCAATCGGCATTGCCTTTGATGGAGCTGTAGTAAACCAATCGGCTTGATGAGCAGCATCTGCATAGCTTCTAATTTTTGCAATTGGTGTAAGATTTAAATCTTTTGCTTTATCAGCGCTCATTAAGACTAAAGCAGCAGCCCCATCATTTAAGGTTGAAGCATTTGCAGCAGTTACCGTTCCCTCTTTGTCAAAAACCGGTCTAAGAGTTGGAATTTTTTCCATTTTTACATTTTTGAACTCTTCGTCTTGTTCAATAATTAAATCTTCGCCTCTTCTTTGAGGTATTGAAACAGGAACAACTTCATTATCGAAATTCCCCTTTTTCCAAGCTTCAGCACTTCTGTTATATGATTCCATAGCAAATTCATCTTGTTGCTCCCTTGAAAAGTTCATTTCTCTAGCACATAACTCAGCACAATTACCCATGTGAACTTTGTTATATACATCAGTTAAACCATCATTTACTAATCCATCTACCAAATTCATATTACCCAATTTTTGACCATTTCTCCCATTAGATAAATAGTGAGGAACAGCTGACATGTTTTCCATACCTCCAACTAAAACAACTTGGTTGTCACCACACATAATTGATTGAGCTCCTAAAGAAATTGATTTCATCCCTGATGAACAAACTTTGTTTATTGTAGTACATGGAGTTTGGTCTGAAAGACCTGCAAATATCGCGGCTTGTCTTGCAGGTGCTTGACCAAGGTTAGCTTGTAAAACGTTTCCCATAAAAACTTCATCAATTAATTCTGGATCGATACCAGCTTTTGAAATAGCTCCTTTTATTGCTGCAGCACCAAGTTTTGTGGCGGGAACTGAAGATAACTTTCCTCCAAAACTACCAATTGGGGTTCTTACTGCTGATACTATTACGACTTCTTTCATATTGTGATATTTTTTTCTTTAATTTTTCGTTAATTAGCAGTTGCGAAATTAAGAAAAATGATTAAAGATTATTGTTTTGTTATTATCTAATTTTACAAACCTATAAAGCATTTCTATGTTGTCTAAACTTTTATATTACATTCAAAATAATCATTTTAAAATTCAAAGGTTTTTTTTATTTCTCATTGCTACCACACTAATCGTGTTAATGTTTCCTCGTCAAACTTCTTTTAAGTTTGAAATTCAGAAAGGGATACCGTGGAAACATGAAACTTTAATTTCCCCCTACGATTTTTCTATTTTAAAATCGGTTGAAGACCTAGAGAGTCAGCAACAACTTATTATAGATAATAATATGCCATTTTTTGAAATAGACAATTCGGTATACTCTATAAAAGCAGAGGAGTTTATGGCCAAATTTGATCAAAAGTGGGCGTTAGATAAAAAAGTAAATAAGGATAGCAGATTTACTTTTTTTAACCTTAAAAGTAAAAACAAAAGAAAAAGCATAAAAGAAAAACTTGCCTATTTAGGTATTAAAAAATTAGAATATGTTTTTGAGAAAGGAATTATTCAACCTACTGATGAAATAGAGCCAAAAAGTTCAAATTTTCAAATTTTATTAAGCAATGAAAATGTAGCTAAGGTTGTAAGAATAAATGATTTGTTTACTCTTGAAAAATCAGCTGAGTATATTTATAATATCTCAGGACTTAGTAAAGAAGAAAATGAATTTTTAATTCCATTATTATTAGAGTCTTTATCAGAAAATACTTATTACAATAAACTTAAAACTGAGAAACTTTTAAATCAGGATTTAGAAAACTTATCCAAGTCTAGAGGAAAGGTTAATAAAGGACAAATAATTATCTCTCAGGGCGAATTAGTTACAGATGAAAAATATCAAATGCTTTTGTCTTATAAAAAGAAATATGAAGGTAAAAACTGGAGAGACACCTCCTCATCGTTATTGTTTTTGGGTCATTTACTTTTGGTCTTTTCTGCTCTTTTAATATTCTATTTATTCTTAAAACAATTTAGACCGACTATTTTTCTAGACAATAAAAAAATTACTTTTTTATTGAGTATGGTTTTAGTTATGGTTTTGGTAGCCTCTGTTTCTTTCAAAATTTCGGTTTCATCTGTTTATTTAATACCATTTTGTTTACTTCCAATTATTCTTAAAGCATTTTTTGACACAAGAGTTTCTTTATTTACTCATTTAATTACTATCATCATTATCGGATTTATAGCTCCTAACGGATTTGAATTTATATATCTTCAATTGTTAGCAGGTATTGTATCTATTCTTTCGGTTCTTCAGATGTATAAAAGAGCTCATTTGTTCCTGTCTGCTGCCAAAATTATAGTTATTTATCTAATATCTTATTTTGCAATTTCTCTAACTCAAGAGGGTAGTATTGATAGTGTTAATTTTACCAATTTTGTATTACTTACTGCTAATGGTGTTCTAACACTTTTAGCTTACCCATTAATTTTTGCATTTGAAAAGACTTTTTCTTTAGTTTCTGACATTTCTCTTTTAGAGTTGTCTGACACTAATAATCCGTTGTTAAGAGAACTTGCGCAAAAAGCTCCAGGTACGTTTCAACATTCCATACAAGTAGCTAATTTAGCTGAAGAAGGAATACTAGAAATAGGTGGTAATGCTTTACTCGTTAGAGCTGGAGCTTTATACCACGATATTGGAAAAATGAAAAACCCTCAATTTTTTATTGAAAACCAGCATTCTGGCATTAATCCTCATGATAATTTATCATTTGAAGAAAGTGCTCAGATGATCATTAATCATGTATTTAATGGTGTTATTATCGCAAAAGAAAAAAAATTACCTGATGAATTAATAGATTTTATTAGAACACATCATGGTACTAGTAGGGTAGGATATTTTTACAAGCAGTATGTAGCAAGTTTCCCGCAAGATAATAATGCTCTTGATAAGTTTACCTATAATGGTCCTAAACCATATTCTAAAGAAACAGCAATTTTAATGATGGCTGATGCTGTGGAGGCTTCAGCAAGAAGTATTAAAAATCCAACTGCTGAAAACATTGATAGTTTGGTTGAGAAAATTATAAACGGGCAAATTGATGATAATCAATTTGAAAACGCAGATATAACTCTAAAAGATATTACTAAGGTGAAAAAACTTTACAAGAAAAAGTTGCAAAGTATTCATCATTTAAGGGTAGAGTATTAATTTATTAATACTCTTTTACTATCTATTGGTTGATTGTTTTCTAATAACCTTATCACGTAAATTCCTTTTTTTAAGTTAAGGTTTTTGAATTTTTCGTTATTTAAACCTTTAGATAGTTTTTGTTTAAAAATGGTTTTCTGAATTCTTCCAGAAACGTCACAAATATCAATCTTAATATTGCAATTTTTATTGTTGTAAAAACTCAACTCAAATTGATTAACTATTGGAGTAGGAGCAATGTACTTAATAGATGACTTAATGTCACTTTTATTATTTTGAGCAATACC
>JBELHW010000056.1:0-9807 GCA_042091225.1 Cryomorphaceae bacterium
GCTTGGTAAATAATCTACTTCTCACCAGATTGGTCTGATGTCTGTAGTTGATCTTCCATCCAAACGAACTTTATCGTTTAAAACCATATCTCTAACAGATTTTTTTTCTGCCTTTTTAAAATATGCATTTAACATAAAGGCTTTTGAAGCCAAATCTTCTTCGTTTAATGTGCTTTTAAATTCTTCTTTAACTGCAGAAAATTGTTCTGATCTAGAATGTTTGTCAAGAGCTTTTTTAGCTATTTGATAAAATTTATCGTAACAAAATTCCATTACTTGATTAGCTAATTCTTGATCGTGATTTTCGTGAGAATATTCTCTTTTAATTTCTTTTTTTACTTCAGCAGTAAATTCGTTTTGTATTTTACAGTGATTTTTTATTTCCTCGTGAGCAAACTTTATAGCTTCTATCATTTCCCCTTCAGAAATTTCTTTCATTTCCCCCTCAACCATTGCTACACTATCAATTGATGCACCAATCACCATATCAAGGTCAGATTTTTCTAATTGCTCATCACTTGGGTTAGCAATAAATTCTCCATCAACTCTACCAACTCTAACTTCAGAAATTGGCCCGTTGAATGGAATGTCAGAAACAGCAAGAGCAGCTGAAGCACCTAAGCCTGCCAATGCTTCAGGACAAACATTTTTGTCATGTGAAGCCAAAGAAAGCATAATTTGTGTTTCGGCATGATAATCACTTGGGAAGTATGGTCTTAAGATTCTGTCAACTAATCTCATTATTAAGATTTCATGGTCAGTTGGTCTAGCTTCTCTCTTTAAAAAACCTCCAGGGAATCTTCCATCAGCGGCAAACTTTTCTCTGTAATCGACAGTAAGTGGTAGGAAATCTACATCGTCTTTAGCTGTTTTGTTAGAAACAACTGTTGCTAATAAAACGGAATTTCCCATTCTTAGCTCAACTGAACCATCTGCTTGTTTAGCTAATTTTCCGGTTCTTAATTCGATGGTTCTTCCATCATTCTGTACAATCTTTTTTACAATTTCTTTCATTTTTCTATTTATTACATGCATACGAACAACATAATACACAAAAAGGCAATTGAAAAATTGCCTTTTGCGTTATGCCGCTATTGAAGATACTTTATCTTCTAATTCCTAATTCTTTTATTAAATTTCTATACTTTTCAATATCTTTATTCATTAAAAAGTTAAGAAGACCTCTTCGTTTACCTACTAAAAGTTGTAGTGAACGTTGAGTGTTTTTATCTTTTCTATTTGTTTTGAGATGCTCTGTTAGGTGTGTAATTCTCTGAGTAAAAAGAGCAATTTGACCTTCTGTAGAACCCGTGTTTTTTGTGTCTCCACCAAATTTTTTGAAAATGGTGTTTTTTTCTTTAGCAGTTAAATGCATTGTTTATTGTTTTAAATTCCTTTAAAAATGGATTGCAAAGATAATTAAATCTTTGTATTTTATGTTATTCTTCTTAATTATTTGTAGAAGGCATCAATCAAGGATGATATTCTTGATTTTAAATCTTTGCGATTGACTATAAAGTCAAGAAAGCCATGTTCTAAAACAAATTCTGAGGTTTGAAAATCTTTCGGCAGGTCTTTTCCGATTGTTTCTTTTACAACTCTTGGTCCTGCAAAACCTATTAAGGCTCCTGGTTCCGAAATATTTACATCACCTAACATAGCGTACGATGCTGTTACACCTCCGGTTGTTGGGTCGGTTAAAAATGAAATATATGGGAGTTTGGCTTCTGATAGTTTGTAAAGGTTTGCAGAAGTTTTAGCCATTTGCATAAGAGAATATGCTGCTTCCATCATTCTTGCTCCACCGGATTTGGATATCATCATGAAAGTACAATTTTCCTTTATAGCATATTGTATTGCTCTACTTATTTTTTCTCCAACAACAGCTCCCATGGAACCGCCAATAAAGTTAAAATTCATACAAGCAATAACAATAGGTTTTCCATCAATTTTTCCATAGCCAGAGGTAAGAGCATCTTTTAGTCCAGTTTTCTTCTTAGTATCGATCAGCCTCTTTTTATATGGTTTTGAGTCTACAAAATTTAGGGGATCACAAGCAGTCATTTTTGGGTCAAGCTCTGTAAATTTACCATCATCAAACAAGAAGCTAAAGTATTCTTTAGCATTTATCCTTTCGTGATGATCGCATTTAGGACAGAGATATAAATTTTGCTCGTGTTCTTTAGATGAAACAATATGTTTACATTTTCTACACTGATACCATAGTCCTTCCGGAATTTCTTTTTTATCGTTTGTAGAAGTTGTTATACCTTCTTGTATTCTTTTAAACCAACCCATATTTACAGAGTGTTAATATTGTTTAAGTCTTCAAATGCTTTTTTTAGTCTAGCCTTAAATGCTTCTTCTCCTTTTCTGAGCCATACTCTTGGATCATAATATTTTTTGTTTGGAATATCTTGTCCGTCAGGGTTTCCAATTTGTGAATTTAAGTATTCAGAATTGCTTTTCATGTAGTCTCTAACGCCACAATTAAAAGCATATTGAAAATCTGTGTCTAAATTCATTTTTATGACCCCATAACCAATTGCTTCTCTTATATCTTCTTTACTTGATCCTGAACCTCCATGAAAAACAAAATCTACAGGATTATTAGAAGTGCTATATTTTTGTTCAATGTATTGCTGCGAGTTTTTTAATATTTTCGGTTGTAAGTCTACGTTTCCTGGTTTGTATACACCATGAACATTTCCGAAAGCGGCTGCAACAGTAAACTGATCACTTACTTTCATTAATTCTTCATAAGCATAAGCAACTTCTTCGGGTTGAGTGTATAATTTTGAATTATCAACATCCGTATTATCAACTCCGTCTTCCTCGCCACCTGTAATTCCTAATTCGATTTCTAGAGTCATTCCCATTTTGCTCATTCTCTCTAAATATCTTTTGCAAATTTCAATATTTTCTTCAAGAGGCTCCTCCGACAAGTCAATCATGTGAGAACTATACAACGACTTTCCATGTACTTTATAAAAACTTTCACTTGCATCTAAAAGTCCATCAATCCAAGGAAGTAGTTTTTTAGCACAATGATCAGTATGTAAAATAATAGAGGAGCCATAAAGTTCTGCTAATTGATGTACGTGCATCGCACCTGAAATACCACCAGCAATTGCTGATTGAAAATTAGTATTAGATAATCCTTTTCCTGAGTAAAACTGACATCCACCTGCCGAAAATTGTACAATCGCCGGGGCGTTATTTTCTTTTGCAGACTCTAGTACAGCATTAATAGAGCTAGTACTTACCACATTTACTGCCGGAAGGGCATATCCATTTTTTTTAGCATGATTAAAAATTTCCTGTACTTCCAATCCTGTTGCTACACCTGCTTTTATCATTTGTCTAAAATTTGTTAAAAAAACAAAAGTATCAAATCCTTTAAATTTATTACCTTTTGTAAATTATATTTTTCTAAATTCGAATCAAAGTTATTAACGACCAATGTTAACTAATCAACAAATTAAATTTATTCGATCATTATCTCTTAAGAAAAACAGAATAAAAAATAAATTATTTGTAGTAGAGGGAGAAAAAAATGTTAAAGAATTTATTAATTCTGAATTTGAAATTGATTCCGTTTATAGTATTGATGAATCTTTCCCAAATTCGATTAAGGTATCAAATAAAGAATTAGACAGAATTTCTCATTTAAAGAGCGCAAATAAAGTATTAGCTTTAGTAAAGATACCTAATTATGAATTTAAAAATTTCGGAAATTTAGTTGTTGCGCTTGACTCTATTCAAGACCCTGGAAATTTAGGTACAATTATTAGACTTTGTGATTGGTTTGGCGTAAAAGAGATTATCTGCTCTTCTGATTGTGTTGACCAATATAATTTTAAGGTAGTACAAGCTAGCATGGGCTCTCTTTCTAGAGTTAGGTTAGTTTATTGCGATTTACAATTTCAGCTTAATTTAATGTCGGATTACATAATTTGTTCCATGGCAATGAATGGGAGTGATATATCAGAACTCAAGCAGAAAGAGAAAAGTATTATTGTTTTAGGAAATGAAGGAAATGGAGTAAGTATTGAAATACTTGAGAAAAGTCAAGAGATAATAACGATTAAAAAATCAATAAACTCACAAGGAGAGTCATTAAATGTGGCAAATGCTTGTGCTATAGCCTTATTTAACTTTACCTAGATTAGCACACACTGATCTTAAACCTATCCATTTACATTCATTACAACTAAACTTTTTAAAATTAAAAATATAAAAAGTAAAATAATTTATGCAATGGTCATAATAATTTCTCCTTACTCTAACAAGAGATTTATCGCACTTGGGACAACAATTATTACATGTTTTTGAGTATACTCTTCTTTTAAAACCACGAATTTTTAAAACAAATAGGATTAAAACGTATAATAATAAAATCAGGAAGAATGTTAAAGGTATGTCAAATAACAATGTTGTGAATGTTAAGATTATTCTACAATTCTATAAAAAATAATTATTATATACAAATAGCACACTTCTCACCATCAATGGCAGCTGATACAATTCCTCCTGCATATCCTGCTCCTTCACCACATGGAAATAAGTTGTTTATGTGTGTGTGTTGTAAGCTTACAGGGTCTCTTGGGATTAAAACTGGAGATGAAGTTCTGGATTCGATTCCTACAATATTAGCTTGATTTGTTAGGAATCCATTCATTTTTTTTCCAAAAGTTTTAAATCCTTCCTTCAAAGAATAATTAATTGTTGGTGGTAAAATATCGCTCATTTTAGTAGATATTATCCCTGGTTGATAAGATGTGGAGTTTAAACTTCCGGAAATTTTATCATTTACAAAATCTACCATTCTTTGAGATGGTGCAATTTGAAAGCTAGGCGTGTTTTCACATGCTTTTTTTTCTACTTCCATTTGAAACATTAGTCCTTTTAATGGTCCATATTTTTCAAAAGGTTTCAGGTCCTCATCCTTTACTTCAACTACTATTCCTGAGTTGGCATAGACTGAATTTCTCTTGGACGGTGACATTCCATTAACGACTATTTCTCCTGCATTAGTTGCAGCGGGAACAATAAAACCTCCTGGGCACATACAAAATGAATAAACACCTCTGTCTTTTACCTGTGTTACAATTTTATAATTTGCAGGAGGTAAAAATTCTCCTCTATCATTTCTAGAATATTGTATTTTATCAATAATTGATTGAGGATGTTCTAATCGTACTCCCATTGCAAAGGGCTTATATTTAATTTCGATTTCTTTTTTGTTCAAAAGATGAAAAATATCTCTAGCAGAATGACCAGTTGCTAAAATTGTATTTTTTGCCTTTATAATATCTCCGGTTTCTAATTTTACCCCTGTTATACTTTTATTTTCAATAATAAAATCAATTACCTTAGTTTCAAAATGCACTTCTCCACCACAATCTAAAATAGTTTGTTTCATTTTAGAGATGATATTTGGCAGTTTATTTGTTCCTATATGTGGTTGAGCATCAACTAAAATATTAGGATTTGCACCATGGTAAACTAATGTTTTTAGTATTTCAATTACAGAACCTCTTTTTTTAGATCGAGTATATAGTTTTCCGTCCGAATAAGTTCCTGCACCGCCTTCTCCAAAACAATAATTAGAATCGTTATCGACGATGTGTTTTTTATTAATAGAGGCTATATCTCTTCTTCTTTTTCTAACGTCTTTTCCTCTTTCAATTATAATTGGCTTTTTTCCTAGTTCAATAAGTTTTAAAGCCGCGAACAATCCTGCAGGGCCTGCTCCGACAATAATAACTTCTTCTTTATTAGAAATATTCTGATAATTTCGAATAATTTCTTCTTTGGTAGGGATTTCACCTGTTAAAAAGACTTCTACTTTTAATTGAATCTTTACTTTTGATTTTCTAGCATCAATCGAACGCTTTAGAATCACGATCTCAGAGATGTTTTTAATATCTATGTTTTGTGATTTAGCAACTTCTGATGCAATAAGGTCATTATTTGCAGCTTGCTCTGGGGTTAAGGTAATTTGGAATATGTTTGGCATTGTTTATTCAAATGTGAACGTTACGGTGAAACCTCTTGAATGTAAGCTTTCTATGGAATTACTGTATATGCTATTGTCTTCTTTTATAAGATTAAGTAAGCCAAATGTACCTTTCATTTCAACTGCAAATTTAAAATAAGCCAGATAGAAATCTAAACCTAATCCGACTTCATAAGAGATATCATTTTGTTTTAACTTAACTAACTCCAGCCCTTCGTCATTAATATTTCTTAAAGATGCTAAGTCTAATGAGTATTTCAAACCGCTTAAAATATAGGTTCTAACATTATTATATCTTTCAGATTTAAATTTTATAGCAACAGGAAATTCTATAAAAGTAGATTCAATAGTCTTTAATTCTTCTATAGATATATTATTTTCGTTAATAGTATAAGAAATTTTTCTTTCAGATAAAGATAAAGTAGGTAGTATTCTTAAATCGGCGTTATAGTTTAATCTGACATTTGTAATGACTCCCATGTTGAATCCTTTCTGGTCTTGTGACTTTAGTACAAATAAAGATTCGTTCTGATTAGGATTTTGTTTTATTTTAAAATCTAAAGAGTTTAATCCGATTAAGAAACCAAAGTGTATTGTTTTTCTATCGTAATTAGGTAGGTTTTGAGGTACTTTGTAGTTTTGTCCAAAAACAAAGACAGGAAGTATTAAAAAGTATAAAAGGGAAATTTTTTTCATACTGCAATATCGGAATAATTTTTTAAAATTATTTAATACCGGTATACATTGCTGCAATACCGAATGTGAGAGGGGTATGTTTAACTTTTTTAAAACCTGCTTTTTTTAGTTTTTCTAAGAATGCATCACCACTAGGAAAAGCAGCTACAGAATTAGGAAGGTATGTGTATGCAGATGAATCTTTAGAGAATATTTTTCCTAACAAAGGTAAGATAGTATTAAAATAAATCAGATATAATTGTTTAAATGGAAATGTTTTAGGTTCCGATGGTTCCAAAATTGCAATTTTACCATCATTATTTAATACTCTGAATAATTCGTTTAATCCTTTATCTAAATTTTCAAAATTTCTTACTCCAAATCCTGCTGTTATTGCATCAAATGTATTGTCTTCGAAGCTTAAATTTTCGCTGTCACCATTTTGCATATCAATAAGATTTGCCAATCCTTTCTTAGCTATTTTTGTTCTTCCAACATTAAGCATATTGTTGGAGATATCTACTCCAATAATTTTTTTTGGATTTAATTTAGTGCATTCGATTGCTAAGTCTCCAGTGCCAGTTGCGATATCTAAAATGTATTTAGGATTTCCAGTTGAAATTTCTTTAACAGCCCTTTTTCTCCATATAATGTCAATTCCTAAAGAAAGAAAATGATTTAAAAAATCATAACTTTGAGCAATGGAGTCGAACATTTTAATTACTTGTTCTTTTTTAGTCCCTTCTTTTTTTTGGTATGGAGTGATTTTTGTTCCCAACTTTAATATCTAGTTTAATTTAGTACAAAGATAAACCTAATTACTTTATTTAATCTCTTTATTGTTTATACTATTTACAAAAAGTATATTTCCTAAATCGTTGTATCCTTCGAAAGTATCTATTTTCTTTTTCTTAGCTAATTCACCAATAAAACCAATAATCGTTAAATCTGCATTTTTTGATCTTTCGTTAATAATAGCTTTCGTTCCTTTTTCTTGATCTTGAGGAACCATTTTCATGTTTTGGGGAGCAATTGGCAGTCTTCCAGATTCTATAAAATCAAACATTCTTGTTTTATATTCTTCAAATTCTTCTTTCGGATAGATAGAGAACACTTTTATTTTTGCTTTTTTCCATTCAGGATGTCCTAAAATAATGTAAGCAAGAAGAATCATCATATTAGAGTTAGAATAGTCACTTGGCGAAATCCAAATATGAATTTCTTCTTTAACATCAATTTTTACTGTACTAGATTTAAGAATTGCAACATCATAACCTGTTGTATGTAGTAAGTTGATGTTACTTACCACATCATCAATTGAATCTTTATCGGTATCGCAATATTCTAAAAGGATTAGATTATTTTCTTTTCCCGATATGCTTGATAACTGAACTACTTGGGCTAATGCAGAAGTAAAAGAAGGGGATATAAGAGTATCTACATATACGTTAGACTTATTTTTTTCTAGCAATATGGTTTGAATATCTTTTGATTCTTTAAAAGTTTGTTTGCTAAGATATCCTTTGATGTAATGAATGTATGTACCAAATCCATACTTATAAGCAATCCATCTTGTAAGATCAAATGCAACCTTTCTTTTTAAGGATGCATCACTAATAGAAACAACAAATGGTCTCCAATGAGTATCATCTACTTTGTCATATCTTCTTTGGAGAAATATTTGAATTTGTCTGGCGAACTGAATTAAAACATCTCTAAATAAACTTACAATTTCTCTACTATCGCTAGATTTTTTACTTATGTAGTAATAAAAAGAAGTCATTAAAAAAATTGAAATAATAGCATAGAATGTATCCATTTTGAACATCAACCAAATTGACAAAACAGCTCCTAATAACGATATATACCATCTCGATTTAAAAGTTGGTCTGTAAGATGGGTCACCAGAAAAATGCTCTAAAAAAGAGATAAGACAAATTGCTCCATAAGTTACCATGAAAAACATAGAGATAATTTTTGCAACAAAATTTATATCGCCAATGTATATAAAGAAAAACGCAATTATGCAGGTAATTAAAGTTCCGTTAATAGGCTCGTTTGTTGTTTTTTTACCTTTTGCAATCCAATTATCAAAACTTTTAGAAGGAAACACATTATCCTTACCTAATGCTTGCAATGTTCTGGGTGCGATAAGAATTGATCCTAATGCTGAAGATACTGCTGCACAAGCTAACCCAATTGGAATAATTGGGCCCCAAATAGCAATTTTACTCATCACTAACTCATCGGTATTTGCAAGATCTTGTAGTGATGCAGATAAGGTTAGTTTGAGTGCAATAAAAATATAGATTATTGCACCTAAAATAGTTGCTATTAAAGTACCTCTAGGGATAGAAGTTTTAGGGTCCTTTAAGTCGCCAGAAAGCCCTAAGCCTGCAGAAATACCGGTAAATGCAGGAAAAATTATTGTAAAAACAACAAAGAAATTATCTGAGTTTTCAATTTTGTCAAATAAACTTACACTATTCCAATCAATATTAGTTGGTCCGATAAAAAACATTATCAGGGAAATAAATATTACTGAAGCAACCACATACAAAGCTTTTACACCAATATTTGCTCCCTTGTATAGTATAAGAAAAGACAATAAAAACATCGAGGTTAAACCGATTGCTTTTCTACTTTCTAGTAGATAGCCATATTTTAAATCGTATAAGCTATTAATATATTGACCAAATGGGATAAATGCTTCTTCAAATGCTATTATATAAAATGCGATACTTATTGCCTGAGATAAATACAATGCAATACCAATAGCTGCGCCAATGTTTATTCCAAACGATCTTGAAATCACATAATAATCACCTCCTCCTTCTACTTTTCTGTTGGTTGCTATTTCAGCTACGGCAAGAGCTGTCGGGATAGTTACCGCATGACCTAGTATAATAATTCCAATTGAACCAAAAAATCCAACATTTCCGACGGCATATCCGAACCTTAAAAATAAGATAGCTCCTAGTATTGTACTTATAGAAGCAATGAATACTGGAAGAGTACCAAATTGTCCTTTACTGTTGCTTAATCTTTTAGACATTTTAATAATTATAAATGCAAAAATAAAAAGATTAAATAAGTATTGTCATACTCTC
>JBELHW010000057.1:0-9649 GCA_042091225.1 Cryomorphaceae bacterium
GCTCAATATCCTCCGGGGTCAACTTTTAAATTAGTAAATGCTTTAATTGGCTTGCAAGAAAAAACCTTAAATCCTAACAAAATTTATAGTTGTAACGAAGGCTTTACTTATGGAGAAGAAAAAAGAAAAATGAAATGCCATCCTCATCGATCTCCCTTAAATTTAAAAGAATCAATAGCTACTTCATGTAACGCATATTATTGTAACGTATATAAAGAAATAATAGATAAATACCCAAGCGCTTATGAAGGTTACAATGTTTGGAGAAACCATGTATTAAGTTTTGGACTAGGGAATTGGCTTAATAACGATTTGCCAACTGGTAAGAAAGGACACGTACCAACAGTAAATTTTTATGATAATATGTATGGAAAGAAAAGATGGAAAGCACTTACAAATTTATCTCTTTCCATTGGTCAAGACGCCTTACTAAGTACACCTATTCAAATGGCAAATATGACTGCTGCTATAGCTAACAGAGGGTTTTATTATACTCCGCATATTGTAAAAAAAATCGAGAATGATAGTATAGACAATAGGTTTAAAGAAAAAAGAAATACATCCATCGACAAAAAATATTTTGAAACTGTAATTCAAGGAATGAGAGATGTGGTTGAAGATACCGAATTAGGTACATCAAATAGTGCAAAGCTTGAAAATATTGTGATTTGTGGCAAAACCGGAACAGCTCAAAATCCGCATGGTGAAGATCATTCGATATTTATAGCATTTGCTCCAATGGATAACCCCAAAATAGCATTGGCAGTTTATGTAGAAAATGGTGGTTGGGGATCTACATGGGCAGTACCAATTGCAAGTCTGATAATCGAAAAATACCTTACGGACACAATTAGCCGTCCAAATTTAGAAGAGAAAATTATAGATGGCGTTATTGAATATTAAATATGAGATTTAAAAGAAACATATTTGAAAATATCGATTGGTGGCTAGTAATTATGTATGTTGCTCTTACTTTTATTGGATGGTTATCTATATATGCCGCTTTATACAATGAAGGTTATGAACTCTTCGATTTCACTAAGAAATACGGAAAACAATTTATATGGATGATTATAGCATTTTTTATAGCAATAATTATTCTATTTTTTAATTGGAAATTTTTTGATGGATTTGCCTATATCATATACTTTATTTCGATCCTCTCTCTGATTGGAGTACTCATTTTTGGCGAAGAGATAAATGGTGCTAAATCTTGGTTTGACTTCGGATTATTCTCAATACAGCCAGCAGAATTTGCAAAATGTGCTACCTGTTTAGCTGTAGCTAAATTTTTAAGTGGACTAAATATTAAAATGAGTAGCATTAAGACAAAATTAATAGTTTCATGTTTAATTTTAGCTCCTACATTATTTATTATACTTCAAAATGATACTGGCTCAGCACTTGTCTACGCTTCTTTCTTAATTGTACTTTATCGATTTGGCTTACCGGCAAATGTGCTTATTTTCTCTATAGTTGCTGCTCTCATTTTTATAACTTCTATTATCCTATCTAAAATAATTGTTTTTTCAGCTCTTATACTTATAGCAGTATTATTCTTTTTAATTTCTAAAAGAGGAATTAAAGAATTTACAATTATTTCTTTTTTCCTCTTATTGAGTATTGGTTTTAACTCAAGTATAGATTATGTATTTGAAAAAGTACTGGAGCCACATCAAGTAACAAGAATAATGATTTTACTTGGTCAAGAAAGTGATCCTCAAGGAGCAGGATACAATGTAAATCAATCTAAAATTGCTATAGGTTCAGGAGGATTATCTGGCAAAGGATTTTTAAAAGGCACACAAACAAAATTTAACTTTGTTCCTGAGCAGAGTACTGATTTTATATTCTGTACTATTGGAGAAGAATGGGGATTTGTTGGAAGTAGTTTAGTTATCCTTTTATTTGGTAGCTTTTTACTCCGACTTATATTTATAGCAGAAAGACAGAGGTCTATTTTTAGCAAGTTATACGGATATGGAGTTGCTGGTATATTATTTTTTCATCTAGCTATAAATATAGCAATGACTATCGGCTTAGCACCTGTAATAGGAATACCTCTTCCATTTATAAGTTATGGAGGCTCATCTTTATGGGGATTTACTATTTTACTATTTATATTTATTAACCTTGACTCCTACAGACTTCAAGTATTGAGATAAAAAAAACCTCCCATTGGGAGGTTTTTTTTTAAATATATTTATTTAGTTGTATTTAATTAGTAAAATGAAGAAAGGTTATTGTTTATTTCACTTAAATCTTCGAGAGATTGATACATCTGAAAATTTGTTTTGTTTCTAAGGGTACTTAGTAAAAAATCATCGGCGTTATTATTTGATGAAGGAGGTGTTATATTATCAACTCTTACAATAAATAATGAATTTTTGCCTAAAAATGACTTGCTAGTTTGGCCATTTTCCGTAGCAAAAGCAGCTCCAACAACAAATGGCTCTTCACCTAAACCAGGAACCTGATTGTTGGCAAAAGTTAGTCCTGAAGCATTTTTTACAGCCACTCCATATTCTGAAGCTGATTGATCTAAGTCAGAAACGTCTGATAATTGATCAAGCAACATTTGACCTTTTTTCTCACTCCTTACAATAACGTCTAATTCTGATCTTACATCCTCTAATTCTTGTAATCCTTTATTTCTAATTTTGGAAAGTAACGCAACAACAAATTTATTGTTGAATTCGAATATCTCGGACACATCTCCTTCGTTAGACTCATTTGCCCATTTAATTAGAGGACGAGGATTATCTAATCCAGCAATAGATGTTGAACTAGTTGTTAAATTATCAGCAATTCTTCTTGTTAGGTTTTGACTCACTAAAGACTCATTAAATTCTGTTAGGTTAGCAGAACCAGCAGCAAATTTTCCTGCTTTAGCAAATACTTCTTGATAAGTCTGATTACTTGGATAAATATCTCTATCAATAAAACCAACTTTTACTTTTTTAGATGACTTACTTCGATTAGTAACTTCAATTAAATGTACTCCAAATTGAGTTGTAACTACTTTTAATTTTGTTCTATCAGAAGAAAAACAAGCATCGTTAAATGGTGCTACCATTCTCCCCTCAGCGAACCAACCTAAATTTCCCCCATCAGCACCAGAACCAGAATCTTCAGAAAGGTTTTTAGCTAAATAAGCAAAAGATGCACCATTCTCAATTAGATTTTTAACGCTATCAATTTTAGCGACCGCATCTGGAGTTGAAATTAAAATGTGTCTTGCTTTAACAGAATCAGGACGATTTTGAGCGTCAATTAGTTTAGCAACCCTCAGTTTATTAAAGCCAGCAGAATAAGGACCAACAATAGTTCCAACTTTAGACTCAAATAAAGATTCAGTATCCTTGTCTAACTCAGATTTAGCAACAAAGCTTAATAAAGAAGACGGGCTATCAGAATTATTGTTAATAAATGATTGATCATCTTTTGCATTTTCAAAATCTGTAATAACATCTTGTATCCAGTTTTGGGCTGCTAACTTATCTTCAGTTGAAGGATCGACAGAAAAGACAACATATTCTATATCTCTAGATTCCTCCTGCTGATAGCGGTCTTCATTTTTTTGCATATATGCTTTTAACTCAGAATCGGAAACAGAGACCAAACTATCGTCAATAGTTTTAAAAGGAATCTCTAAAAATGAAATGTTTCTAATTTCATTCTGACTAATATTAATTACATTATTTTCCCAATCGGAAACAAATAATCCTTTAGAAACCAAGTTTATGAACTTGTTATTAAGCTTTTCCTTAACAATTGCCTTTTCGAATTGTAACCATCTATCTAAAGCATCACCGGTTTCATCATTATAGATGTCCTCTTTTAAATACTGAATAAGACGTGCTTTATCAAATTGCCCTGTTTCAGGGTTAATAAAAGTTTGCTGAATAGAAGGATAAATATTATCTCCTTGAATCATATCAAACGCTTCTTCAGAACCAACTGTTAAGCCTATTTCAGAAAATTCTTTTTCAAAAATCATATCGCGCACAAGCTGATTCCAAACAGAGATTCTTATTTGAGATACATCTATGTTAGGATTATTTTGAGATTGATTCTCAAAAGCAGTTTGAACACGTTTTTCAAAATCTTGTATATCTACCGATTCACCATTCACGTCCCCAACATTATTAACAGCGCTAGCACCTCCATTTAAAGAGGAGAAAAAGTCTCCAGCTAAAAAAGCAAACATACCTAAACCAATAACTACTAATAATAATCCTGATTTATTCCTTATTTTTTCTAATACCATAATTTATATTATTTCAAGCTGACGAATATACGAATGTTAAGTGAAAAAAGAAATGATCAAAATCAGCTTTTTTCTAGTCGAATTTTTTCAATCTTTGTTTTTGATACTTCTTCGATTATAAAGGAGTAATTTTCGGTTTCTACAATAGCTCCTTTCGATGGAATTTCTTCCAATAAACTTAGCAAATATCCTGCTAAAGTTTCATATTCATCAGAAACTTGAAGTCCGAAATCATACTTATCGTTTAAATAATCGATCTCCAATCTTGCAGAGAAAACAAAAGAATTTTCATCAATTTGATTTTCGTACTCATGTTCAGCATCATATTCATCCTCGATTTCTCCAAAAATCTCTTCCATTACGTCTTCAATAGTTATAATCCCTGATGTTCCTCCAAATTCATCTACAACAACGGCTATTGCTCTTCTTTGTTCTATAAATAACTTAAGAAGCTCGTTTGCTAACATTGTTTCAGTAACTATAGGAATAGGAATCAATAATGAGTTGATACTACTAGGCTGTTTAAATAAATCATAGGAATGGGCATAACCAATAACTTTATCAACGTTATCTTTATAGATAACTACTTTGGACAATTTTGTTTCAACAAAAATATTCTTTAATTCGTCTATAGATTTACTAATATCAATAGCTATAATTTCTGTCCTAGGGATCATACATTCTCTAACTCTTACCTTTGAAAAATCTAAGGCATTTTGCATAATCTGAACCTCAACATCAACATCCTCAGGATGTTTGTCTTTAGAATAGTTGTTTAAATATTCTTCAATATCTACCTTTTTAAAAACAGGACTATCTTCCACTAGCCTTACTCCAAAAAATTGCATGCATTTTTCTGAAATAAAAAGAGTAAATGAAACAAAGGGATATAATAAAAAATAAAATACAATTAAAGGCAGAGAAAAAACTTTTAAAAAACGATTAGAATGGATTCTAAATATTGCTTTTGGCAAAAATTCGGCAGTTACTAAAATAACAATTGTAGAAAAAATAGTTTGTAAAAGTAAAATGACAAAAGATGAATTAAAGTAAGTTTCGAAAGTTGGTAGTAAGAATTCTGCCATTGAAATACCATAAATAACTAATGCAACATTGTTACCTATTAGCATAGTTGCTATAAATCTTGAAGGAGATCTAAAAACTTTAGATAAGTATTTTATGGAAGATGAATTAGATTTTAAATCTAATTCTATTTTCAATTTATTAGCAGAAATAAATGCAATTTCCATTCCTGAGAAAAACGCAGATGTTGCTATAGATAAAAGTATTATTAAATATACACTCATTAGTTATCTAATAATATAGTACCTTTTATATTTTTGATCATATATTTTGTAAAATTCTGATTTGAAACAAAACCATTACCGTAAATTACTTCATATTCAGTTGTAATTTTCACAAACTTTTCGGAATATATTTCTTTCGTTTCTTGGTTCCAAATAAGCTCATCGGATTCTAATAAGTCTCCATCAACATTTCTAATTTTTACGTTATTTTTTGCAATCATTAAATTACTTTCTTCGTTTAATTTAGCATAATCTGAAACAAGTTCAGATTCTTTTTTACCTCCAGAATTAAAAAATTGCATTCTTACACCATTCGTGAATTCTAAATAGGACTCATCATAGGTATATCTATTTAACTCTTTTGCATTTAAGATAACTCTAACTTGAGCAGAATCACTATATATAATTTCGCAATCTTCGATAGTTTCAACAGGGAAATTACTACTTTGATAAGTAGATATGTCTCTAACCTTCTCCATCGAATTAGAACAGGAAAATAGCAAAAAGATAAGTAAGGTTGATATACAACTATTAAACTTTGAAAACGATATTTTTGGAAGTGAATCTATTGAATTCGGACTTTAGTTGTTTCGTTCATCCAACAGCCAACTTTATAACTATCACCGTCT
The DNA here is from genome assembly GCA_042091225.1 of Cryomorphaceae bacterium. GTDB lineage: Bacteria > Bacteroidota > Bacteroidia > Flavobacteriales > UBA7312 > JABAYQ01. The sequence goes on from JBELHW010000057.1 coordinate 6,207, forward strand.
TTGGCTCCAGAGAAAAAAGCGTCATCATTAGTTGGCAAATACTTAGAGTATGTAAGTATTTTTTTGTCACACTGTTCTTTTAATGAACTATCTATATTTTTAGCTTTTATATATTTATCTATTGCAGCGGAATAAACCATTCCTTGCTCAAAAGCATTTGTCCCACATTTATTTACAGAATTTAAATACATGTCACCAATCAAAACATAAGGCTTTCCCCATTCTGAATTTAATTTTGAAGCCTGATATGCTAAATCTCTTGCAGTACTAAGTTTTCCCAATTTAATATTTGCTTGTGATAAGCCTAACAAGTATTTTGACTTGTCAAGATCGGATTGTGCTAATGATATAGCTTGATTATAAAATTCTACAGAAGAACTAAACTTTCCTTTTTTAAGCGATAAATTACCCATGTCGAAAGATGATTTAGCAGTTGGCTCACTAGCGTGTACTGCAGAAGCAGAATTAAAATAAACTTCAGCATCGGTACAATCTTTTTTGTCTAAGACTCTTACTATTCGCTTTAAAAGACTAATGTCTTCAGGTGTCTGATTGTATTTATCATCAAATAACGAAATAAGATCATCACAAGTAGCATAAGGCTCAAATTCTTTTTCTATTTTCTCGAGTGCTTGCTCATAAGATTTTTTAGATTTTGAATTATTTGACAAGTTATATTCTATATATTCAGTAACTAATGCATATGCTTCTAAAACATCTGACTTCAACATTTTATCCTTTTTGCTCAAAGAAGTTACCGATTTAAAATAAGAAAATAATGCTGTGGCTTTAGACTTGGTTTTTTGAAGTTCCACAGACTTTTTTAGTAGTTGATACGCCTCTTCTAGTTGAGACTTAGAGCGATACCTTAACATATCACTTCCTTTTAATCCACTAACAAAACCTTCTTGCCCGAAGTATGAAATCCGCATATCATAAATAGTCAAAAGTGTATCCACATAGGCAGATTTAACTTCAGGGTTCGACTTAAATTCTTTTATTTTCGATTTAATTATTTTAGCTCCATCAATATATATGCTTTTAGAGGTACTTTCACAATTATCGAACGCTGATTTCCAAGGCCAATAAGCATCGACATAATTTTTTTGTTTTACAAATTGAGTGAAAACAGAAAGGTTAGTTAGGCACTCTATACTATCTTCGTTAATTGTCTGCACTGAAGGATTAGCTCCAATTAAAGTTACAGAATAAACACTTAATAAAGTTAAAATTATATTTTTCATATTAGTCAAATTTTCTTTTTATAAACCATATATCACTCAAAACAAACCCTACTTTAAAGTTAACGAACGAATCTTGTATTAAATTGTTATCTGTAGTGCCTCTCCTGCCAAATTGAGCAGACATGTTTAATAATGCACCACTTCTTCTTAAAGGAAGACCTAGGCCTAAAGTAAATGCATATTTATTTAAAGATTGATTTTTTAAATTAAGATAAGTTTGAGAATTGTAGAAACCTAATCTATATCTTATAATTTTAGAATAATTATTTATAGACTTAATATCAGGAATAAACTCAGCACCTACAGACAACTTATTGCTATTTTGTAAATTATCATTAACACCAAATAAACTAAATTCGTTCCAGTTTTTAGTCTGGTAATCAGCTGCAATTGTCCATTTGTCATTAACTAATGAGAATCCATAACTCAATGAAGTTGGCAATGCTAATTCTCCTTTTTCTAACTGAACGTATTGAATTGTATCCTCTAAAACTGAATTAAAATTAACAAGTCTAAAGGTCTGAGTAAATAAATTTCTTTCTGCATCAATAGAAGATCCATTATCTAAAGTAGCTCCTAAGTTAAGTCTCCAACCTTTAAAAGACTGAGTAACAATTAAACCGAAATCGTAATGTAAACCGTTAATAATAGTTTCTTCGTTTGCTTTAGTATTCAAAAAGGATGAGTCATCAAAAATCACTTCTCTAACCGTTTCCACAGAACCAAATAAATAATTCATATTTACACCAAAAGAAATATTTTTATGTGGACGAAAACCATTTCCAAAATAAAAACGACTTAAACCTCCATTGCCACTAAAGGAAAAGGTTGCATCAGGGCTAAAATTTACATCATTAAAAGAATAAGCTGTTTCACTGAATGGCAAAAGACCAAAGCTACTCCCCCACCATCTTGTTACAGGAAAGCTCATTTTTAAAAAATTAAATTTTGTAGTATTTACTATCTGACTAGCCTGACTAGTTTCCATAAGGTTAGTCTGATGACTTAAACCTGCTTGCATAGTAAATCTTTGCTTATATATCCAAGCATAAGAAGCTGGATTTAATGTATTTATCCCAACTGGGCTATTAATAGCAACACCAACTTCACCCATACCGGAATGTATCGCAGAATATGAAGACTGAAGTTCACCAAATCCAAAACGAGAGTAAGGAGAATTAGACACATTCTGAGAAACAACAGAAAATGGTAAAATTAATAAGAGTATTTTAAAAATTTGTTTCATTGTGTTGTAATAATACATTTAAACCCTCTAAAACTAAATTAGGGGCTACAAAGATGCTATTTTTTAATTCCTTATCAAAAAAATTAGAATCACCGCCCGTTAATAAAATTTTCAAATCAGAATATTCTGATTTATAACGATCAATTACGCCATCTATTTCACAAATCATACCATTAATTACTCCGGATTGTATTGATTTCTCTGTGCTATTTCCTACTAAATCAGGAATCTCATTTTTTGGATTGAGTAAAGGAAGTTTTGATGTTTGCTGGTTTAAACTTTTAAAACGCATGTGGAGTCCCGGTGCTATAGAACCTCCTAAATAATCTCTTTCTTTAGTTATAATATCAAAAGTAATACAAGTACCAGAATCTATAACTAGAGTATTCGTTTTTGGAAATCTTGCCCAAGCTCCTATTACTGCAGCTAATCGATCCATCCCTAGGGTATGAGGAGTGGTGCACTTATTAATTATGGGAATTTTTATTCTATGATTTAGTAATAAAAAGTTAGAATGCCTTTGTAAAACATCCGGGATATCATTTTTTTTTACAGAGGACAGTATAATACTTTCTACATTATCGACATAAGAAAACACAGACTCCCAGCGATTAACAATTTGTTTTTTTATTAATTCTTGACCTTCAAAAAGAGCAATTTTAATATTCGTATTTCCTTGATCTATTATTAATCTCAAAATATAAGTATCTAATGCAACAAATTTAGTAAAAGGAAAATGTAAAGAAATCTTTTTTAAATTAATTTTTTTTATACATTTGCTGCCCAATAAGTTGGTGCTATAGCTCAGTTGGTAGAGCAAAGGACTGAAAATCCTTGTGTCCCCGGTTCGAATCCTGGTAGCACCACCAAAGCGGAATCCATCTCATTTTGAGACAGTGTTCCGCTTTTTTTATTCTCACAAAGTCCTGTAGTTCTTTTAGTTAGCTCAAATA
>JBELHW010000010.1:0-49625 GCA_042091225.1 Cryomorphaceae bacterium
ACTTTTTCTAGATCACTTAGAGCGCCAGTAGAAATTTTATTAAATATAACTTCTTCAGCAGCTCTACCACCCAAAGTCGCACACATTTCATGTGTCATTTGTTCGGTGGTTGTAAGTTGTCTTTCTTCAGGTAAGTACCATGCGGCACCTAGAGATCTTCCTCTAGGAACAATAGTTACTTTAACTAGTGGAGATGCGTATTGCATAAACCAACTTACGGTTGCGTGTCCGGCTTCATGAAAGGCAACAGTTCTTTTTTCTTCTTCAGAAATAAGTTTGTTTTTCTTTTCTAAACCTCCGATAATTCTATCAACAGCATCAAGAAAATCTTGCTTACCAACTTTCTTTTTATTTTTTCTTGCTGCAATAAGAGCAGATTCATTACATACGTTTGCGATATCTGCTCCTGAAAAACCAGGTGTTTGTTTTGAAAGAAAGTCAACGTTAACACCTCTGTCAAGAGTAAGCGGTTTGATATGAACTTTAAAGATTTCTTTTCTTTCATTTAGATCTGGCAGATCAACAAAAATTTGTCTATCAAACCTTCCTGCTCTTAATAGGGCTCTGTCTAAAACATCTGACCTGTTTGTAGCAGCGATAACGATTACCCCTGAATTTGTGCCGAAACCATCCATTTCAGTAAGTAGCTGATTAAGAGTATTTTCTCTTTCGTCGTTACCTCCTGTCATATTGTTCTTACCTCTAGCTCTTCCAATCGCATCAATTTCATCAATAAATATTATTGAAGGAGCCTTTTCCTTTGCTTGTTTAAATAGATCTCTCACTCTTGAAGCACCAACTCCAACAAACATCTCAACAAAGTCGGAACCAGATAAGGAGAAAAATGGCACTTGAGCTTCACCAGCTACTGCTTTCGCAAGTAAAGTTTTACCAGTTCCAGGAGGGCCAACTAAAAGTGCTCCTCTTGGAATTTTTCCACCTAACACAGTATATTTTTTAGGCTTTTTCAAGAAGTCAACGATTTCTTCTATTTCTTCTTTTGCTCCTTCTAATCCCGCTACATCATTAAAAGTGACATTTACTTTTGTTTTGTCAAATAGAGTAGCCTTAGATTTCCCGATGTTAAAAATTTGTCCACCTGGTCCACCGCCTCCACTCATTCTTCTCATCAAAAACATCCAGATTGCTATCATTATTAAGATTGGAAAAATCCATCCTAAAGCATCACCCAAAACATTTTTCTCAGTTTTGTATGTAATGTTAACTCTCTCGCTTTCTGCAAAATCTTTTTGAGCGTCTTTTAATTGAGCAAAAAACACATCATCAGAACCTATTTGAAAAACATAATGAGGACCTAAGTTTTCGCTATTGCTTATCGGATTAGTCCTTACTTCTTTATGAGTATCTCTTGCTAATGACTCTTTTTTGATATATACCTTAACAAAGTTTTCGTTAACTATTTCTAGTTTATCTACTTCCTTTTTTTGAAGCATTTCGCTCACTTTCTGCCATGAACTTTCTTTTGTATTAGAGTTAGAGTTCAATAGCTGAAAACTAAAAAACAATAATGCTATTATAGCATAAATCCAGTAAAAGTTGAATTTAAAAGTTTTTTGTTCTTTCTTCTTTTTCATAGAATAATTATGATTTTATTTTTTTAATAATCGCGTCACCCCATAGGTTTTCAAGGTTGTAGAAATCTCTAATCTCTTTCTGAAAAATATGGACAACAACATTTCCGTAATCTAATAATACCCACTCGCCATTTTCTGTACCTTCTTTACTAAAAGGTTTGTCTTTAAGTGTTTTTATTGTTTCTTCTATAATCGAATCAGTAATTGCGTTTACATGCGTATTCGATGTGCCATGACAAATTATAAAGTAATCACATACAGAAGTTTCAATTTTGTTAAGATTTAAACTAACAATATCATTTGCCTTAAGATTTTTCATTCCTTCAATAACAACTTGATTCAATATGTCCGAATTATTTATCTTATCTGTGCTAGTCATTCAAATAAATTCTACTTTTTAAATTAGAGGGTACAAAAATAATGTTTTTTTATCCTTAATTTGCTATATGAACACATTGATTGTCGGACACAAAATTATTCGCTTAGATAAAGTGGATTCTACTAATACATTTTTAAGTGAAAACCTTAATAATTCAGATTTTTTTGAAGGAATTATTGTAGTTGCTAACCAACAATTAAAGGGTAGAGGTCAAGGACAAAATATATGGCTTTCTAAGGATGGAGAGAACCTTCTGTTTAGTATTCTTCTCAAGCCTAAATGCGATCTAAATTACCAATATCATCTAAATCAACTAATTGCTAACTCCATTTGTCAAACCTTAAAATTATATGGCTTAGATAGTCAAATAAAATGGCCTAACGATATTTTAGTTAAGAATAAAAAAATTGCAGGAATTTTAATAGAAAATAAAATTAAAGGTAAAATATTAGATTCATCTATAGTAGGAATAGGATTAAACATTGAACAATCGGAGTTTCCTAAGGAGTTGGTTAATCCTACTTCAATGTTATTAGAGCTTCAAAAAAATATTGATAAAGATGATGTTTTGAATAGTTTTATTATTCAATTAGAAAAAAATTACTTTCAGTTTAAAAGAAAAGAATTTGATTTGATAAATAAAGAGTATCAATCCAACTTATTTGGAAAAAATAAAAAAATATCTTTTTTAATAAAAAATAAACGAGTTGAGGGTGTCCTTAAATCGGTTAACAATCAAGGGCAGCTTGTTGTAGAAATTAATGATGCGTTACAAAATTATTCGAACTCAGAGATAAAAATAATTATGGAATAAATTTTAATTTCTCTACTAATGTATTTAAAAAATTTGTCAGTGGTTTTTGAACCATCATTTTCATCATGCCATTTAATTCTGCATCGAAAGTAAACTTTGCATTACAAGAATTATCGTCTATACTTTCAAGATTACAATTCAAGCTAAAGTTTAATTTACCATTTTCCGATTTCATTTTTACCATTGAAAATGGTGTTTTTTCTTCCATTTTCAGATGAATAGATGGCATTCCTTGAATAGAAAATGAACATTCGTTTTGAGTTACTTTCAGATCTTTAACCTCAGCAGGCATTAGATGCGTAAAATTATTAAAGTCAGAAATAAACAAAAAAACCTTTTCATCCGATTTGTCTATTACAATTTTGTTGCTTTCTATCATTTTTATCTATTCCATTTTTCAGGGTTTAATCTCCATTCTTTTAGAAGAGATAAATCTGAATCATTTATATATTTTGTATCTAAAGCTTGTTCGATTAGAGTATTGTAGTCTCCTAATGTAAACAATTCGCATTCGTGATTTTCAAAATTTTCTTTTGCTTTATCAAAACCATATGTGAAAATCGCAGCCATTCCTTTAACATGGCAACCTGTAGATTTAAGAGCGTCTACAGCAGCTAAACTACTTTTCCCGCTACTTATTAAATCTTCTATCACTACTACAGATTGTCCACTATCAATTTTACCCTCTACTAAATTCTGACGTCCGTGATCTTTAGTAGAAGAACGAACATAAATAAACGGTAGTCCTAACTCTTGTGCAACTAATGCTCCATGTGCTATAGCTCCTGTTGCAACTCCAGCAATAACGTCTGGCTTACCATATTTTTTTACTATTCCTTGTGCTAGTTCTTGGCGAATATAATTTCTGATTTCAGGGTGAGAAAGTGTTATTCTATTGTCACAATAAATTGGCGAATGCCAACCTGATGCCCATGTAAACGGGTTAGAAGGATTTAATATAATTGCTTTAATTTGCAATAGTGATTTTGCAATTTGTTTTGCTATTTCTGTATTTAAAATCATAGAACAAATGTATGAAGTTTTTATAAACAACTGCCCTTTAGTTTTTGTAGATAAAGAATTAAACGATAATTCTTTTAATATTATTTATCAAAAGGAAATTAAATGGAGTAATATTATAGAGTTATTTGAAGAAAAAAAATATCAAAAGATTGCTATAGTTTGTTATGATGTTTCTATTTCTTGGAATTGTTTTAACTCTTTTTTTAAAAAAATAATAGCTGGTGGTGGAGTAGTACAAAATAAAAATAAAGAGCTTTTATTTATTTTCAGAAATGGAAAGTGGGATTTACCAAAAGGAAAACTTGAAAAGAATGAAAATATTTTAGAATGTTCTGTCCGAGAAGTAGAAGAAGAGTGTGGTGTGAATGGTTTAAAAGTTAAAACTAAATTAGAAAAATCATTTCACATGTATTTTCAAAATCAATGGATATTGAAAGAAACTAATTGGTATCTTATGACAACTGAGTTCAATGGTGAGTTAAAAGGACAAACAGAAGAGGGTATTCAGTTAGTCAAATGGATATCTGATGTAGAAATTGATGACTGTCTTCAAAATACCTATTTAAACATCAAGAAAGTCATTCAGAATTATTACCAAATTATAAATCAACCCCTTTAGGAACAAATTTACTTATATCTCCTTTGTTTTTTGCAACTTCTCTAACCAAAGAAGAGCTAATGTGAGAATATTCGGCACTAGTTATTATGAATATGGTTTCTATTTCATTATTTAATGTTTGATTTACTTGAGCAATTTCTTTTTCGTAGTTAAAATCTTTAGAGTCTCTTAATCCTCTAAGAATAAAGTCTGCTTTTATGCTTTTACAAAAATCAACAGTTAAACCGTCGTATTTTTGAATTTCTATTTTAGACTCTCCTTTAAAGATATTCTCTATCCACTTTATTCTCTGTTGTTCAGAAAAGAAATATTCTTTAGATGAATTTGAGCCTACGGCAATAATTATTTTGTCAAATAATGGTAATGCTTTATTAATTACGTACTGATGCCCTAAAGTAAAAGGAGAAAAAGAACCTGGAAATACTGCTATTTTTTCTTTCATTATACAAAGTTAAAAAAACTAAAATTTACTTTTCCGTATTGGCGAGTTTCCGAATAATTTTTACATGAACTGAAATCAATCTCTTTTTTATGTTCTATTATTAGTAAGCCATTTTTTTGCAATAGATTTTTATCAAAAATTAAATCAGGGAATAATAAAATATTCTCTAAATCGTAGGGCGGATCTGCATAAATCATGTTGTAGTTATCTTTATTCGATTTTATAAATCGAAATGATTCGGAACGGATAACTCTTCCTTTTATACCTAATTCTTTATTCATTTTTTTTATAAACTGAACACATTTAAAGTCCAAATCTACAGAAGTGATGTTTTTTGCTCCTCTAGACATGAATTCGTAACCAATGTTGCCAGTTCCGGCAAATAATTCTAAAATCTCCAGGTCATGAAAATCAAAAGTATTGTTTAAAATATTAAACAAACTTTCTTTGGCATAATCAGTTGTGGGCCTAACAGGAAGACCTTTTGGAATAATTAAATTTTTCCCTTTATATTTTCCAGAAATTATTCGCAAAGGTGTTGGTGTAAAAGACTATAATTCTGATGATTTTCAATTTGATTTACTAAAGGACTGATTTCTAACAACTTACTTCGATTTCCAAATTCGACAAATCTTACATAAGAGTATATCAAATTATATAATTCAGAATTTTTTAAAATATTACCATATAAAAACAGCTTTATTTTTTCTGCATCTAATTTTAATTGTTCTACTGCAAATAATAAATGATAGATACAATCATTATTATGCTGAAACTTAAATGTATTGAAATATTTTAGCTCCATTTTGTCAATCATCATTATTTGAAAATTTTTGTTCTGAAAATTTAATACGAGCTTTTTTTCTTCATTATTTTTGTGTTCAGTAGTCCAATTAACTATCAAAGAACTAGAGTGATGTTTTAGAGTTGCATCTTTAAAATGAGTTTCTATCAGCTCCATTATTGGCTTAGAAATACCATAAACGTTATAAGAGTTTATTGGCATTATTTTATCATATAGGATTTCTAGATTTTCTGTTTTTTCATGGTTGAATGAGAGATATTCTCTTTTCTTTTTTTGTTCAAAAAAAGAATCAGGAATAAGAGTGCTTTTTTGATTTACTAAGCAAATATTTGTGCTTTTGTATTTTCTAGAAAGCCAAGTATGTGTTTTAATTTTTTCAGAAAAAAGAGATAAATTTTCTTGGTTTGTTTCTAGAGCTAATACTTGTTCATTGTCTCTAATGAGATAGGAAAATTCATTTAATCCAATTTCGATTGAAAGATGTAAATCTTCTGTTTTGGAAGACTTTAGAATGTGTTCGTCTAAAAATATATAGCTAGGTTTATTCACCCCAGTTACCATTAATTTTTGGTTCAATCATTGAACCTACCTTTAACAGATTGTTAAGATTGACTCCTTTATTGTCTGAATCGATTCCATCCATAAATGTGGAGTAGTTAGTAGAAACTTCAAATACTTGAACCACTACTTTTCCTTTTTCAATATTTCCAGATTCTATATTAAATGCCTTATTAGATTTGGAAAAAGGTACTAAGGATAACTCATTAATATTAATAGGTATACTAGACGCTCTATTTAATATATATTCTTCAGTAAAGACAGATTCGTATGATGAGATATAGGCCGAATCTCTTGAAATGATGCCTAATTCTAATGCCTGGTCTTCGGTCAAAGAATCAGGTACTTCACCAATTGCTTTAATAATTGCAATTGAATCATTATTTAGAAATTCGATAAGTGTATTAAAATCTCCTGCGTACACTTTGTATTTATCTTTATATGCTACCTGAGCAGAGCGAATATCGATTAACTTTTGTACAACCTCTGACTTTCTTTCATTAAAGGCATTTTCAAAAATAATTTGATTAACAGGACTTTTTACAACGAAGTAAGCTAGCACAAATATTACTGGCCACAATAATCTGCTTATAAGTTTTTGATTCATTTTATAATAATTTTTTACAATAACAAACTTACAATTTTTTGAGAATATTTTTGATAGTTTTGTGTCTATCTCTTTTTATAAAATGTTAGAAAAGAAAATTTATTCACTTTTAATACACAACCTTCAACAGAAACCAACTAAGTTACAGGAGAAGGCTCTTAAAATGTTATCTAATTTTGTTGAGGATATTAACGAGAGAGGAATTTTCTTACTTAAAGGATACGCTGGTACTGGAAAAACAACTTTAGTTAGCTCTTTAGTTAAAAGTTTATTGCCAATGGGAAAAAAGTCAGTTTTGTTAGCGCCAACTGGCAGAGCTGCAAAAATTTTATCATTGTATTCTAAAAAGACTGCTTTTACAATTCATAAAAAAATATATTGGTTCAAGACCAATTCTTTTGGCAATTCTTTTTTAAGTCTTCAAGAAAACAAACACACTAATACTATTTTTATTGTTGATGAAGCATCTATGATTCCTGATAATTCTGAAAAAGGATTTGGAGGAAGAAACTTGTTAGACGATCTTATAGAATATGTTTATTGTGGAGTTAATTGTAAGCTAATTTTGGTTGGGGATACTGCTCAATTACCTCCAGTTCATCTTGAGGTTAGTCCTGCTTTGAATAAAAAAATATTGCTAGATAATTACCAAAAAGATGTATTAGAAATTGAACTAACTCAAGTGGTTCGTCAACAATCCGATTCTTCTATATTAAGCAATGCGACAAGTTTGAGAGATTTAATTAGAATGAATAGCTCTACATACCCGTCAATAGACTGTATAAATGATGTAGTTAAATTAAATGAAGGAATAGATATTCAAGATGCTTTAGAAGATTCCTATAGTTTGGATGGAGTAGAAGAAACAGTTGTTGTTTGCAGGTCTAATAAAAGAGCAAATTTGTATAATCAGCAAATCAGAGCGAGAATAAGGTTTCAAGAAGATGAAATCTCTGTAGGAGATTTTATAATGGTCGTTAGAAATAACTATCATTGGTTGCCATCTACTTCTGAAGCAGGTTTTATTGCTAATGGTGATACTGCAGAAGTGTTAAGAATTTATGAGTTTAATGACCTTTATGAGTTTAGATTTGCAAGAATTATAATTCGTTTAATTGACTTTCCTGATATGGAGGATTTAGAAGTGGTAATTTTGTTAGATTTGTTACAAAACGACTCGCCCGGACTTAGCTTCGATCAATACAAAAAGTTGTTCTCAAATGTTGAAAAAGATTATTCAGATATTCCTAAAAAATATGAACGGATGAAAGAAATAAAAAAGAATCCGTTTTTAAATGCATTACAAGTTAAGTTTGCTTATGCTGTTACTTGTCATAAATCTCAAGGAGGTCAATGGAAAAATGTATTCGTAGAGCAAGGCTTTTTCAATGATGATATGTTAAATAAAGAATACTTGAGATGGTTATACACTGCATTTACAAGAGCAACATCTAAGCTTTACCTGATAAATTTTAAAAAAGATTTTTTCAAAAATAATATTTAGCCATGGTTTTCTTAAGTAAACTTTTATTCAATATTTTGGGTTGGTCCAGTGGTAAAGTAGTAGAAAAGAAACATACTAAATATTTAATTGTTGTTGCTCCACATACTTCAAACTTTGACTTTATATACGGAATACTTTTTGCTTTTCAACTGGGTTTTAGAGTCCGATATTTTGCAAAAAAAGAATTATTTCATTGGTCATCATCTTGGTTTTTTAAAGCTCTTGGAGGTATTCCGGTAAATAGGGATAAAAAAAATAATTTAGTGTCTCATATAACAGATGTTTTTAACTCTCATGAAAAACTGATTGTTGGAATTGCTCCAGAAGGAACACGTAAAAGTGTACGAAAATGGAAAACAGGATTTTACTACATAGCTTTAGAAGCAAAAATTCCTATTGCTTTAGCATATTTAGATTATAAAGAAAAGAAGGCAGGAATTGGATTAGTTGTTTATCCGAGTGGAGACATAAAAAAAGATTTTCAAATTATAGAGAACTTTTACTCAGAAATAAATCCTAAATATCCAACCCATTACAACAAAAAAATATTTTAAAAAAAAAGAGCACTTATTTAAAATAAGTGCTCTTTTTAGAAAGTTTTTGTAATTATGGTAAATTATCAATAATAGTTTGCAAATCTTCCTCACTCACAGGAGTTAAGCTATTTATTTCTTCAACATGATTATTTGTTAAAGTGGTATTTGTAAGATTATAATAAAAAATGCTATCTATTTCTGAAATAGTTACAAATGTTATATCCATTCCTACCGGAGTTGAATATCCACTACCAAGATCGAAATTACTATCATTATCATAATCATGCATATTAGCCACTGAGTTTATATCACTGTAATAAATAAATATCAGCGTATTTGATCCGTTGTGATCATCAGGCAAGATTACATTTACCCCAGTTAAAGGGTCAGTAGAGTTGTAAAAATAATCGCAGTTTATCCATCCAATTGAATCCATCGTAAAGTTGTAATTAAAGAAGCCAATTTCACCGTTTGGATTAAATGTTGTGTCGTTTGCAGTTACAATAGTTACTGTGTCTTCTAAAGATACATCCCATCCAAAGTCATTATTGCCATCTAGTGATCCGTCAAAAAACTGCATAGCTTCTCCGGTATTGGAAGGAATGCTAATTTCAACTGGTTCACTATCATTAATGCTTAGCTGTTGTCCGTTTTGTCGAGCATCTAAATATATAATTCCGCCAGAGACTAGTAATTGACCATCGTTTGTGAATGTTGGTCTATTTAACTTTAACATTTCTTTTTTGCTAAGAGCGTCAATTATTTCAATAGTAAAGTTTCCACTTACAGGAGTGCCGTCCGAATAAGTAAAAGTATTAGGGCCAAAACTTACATTGAAAAAATTGGAGGTTGTAATCGTTTGTGTTGAAGAGCTCGAAGTAATGTTAAATTGCTCGGTTTCATCTTCAATATTCTCACTAAAATAGGCAAAAACCTGGCTGGTAATCGTCGGATTTATGTTGTTTGGTAAAACAATTGTATCCGGATCAGTTTTTTCGCAAGAATTAAATATAAAACCGATTGTAATTACAAATACAATTAAAAGGCTAGAATTTTTCATTTTGGTTGTTATTTTTAAGATTAATTTTTAAAGATATTAATAAGTTGATATTAGTCAAAATCTCATTATATAATCTCTTACTAATTCATTAATAAATTTTATGCCATTTGTTTTTGCAAACCTTTGTCAAGAGCATCTAAAAATTCTTCTGTAGTTACATAATGACTTTCATTTAAGCTTTTCCCATGTATACATAAAGCTAAATCTTTTGTCATCGTTCCACTTTCAACAGTATTTATACAAACGCTCTCAAGAGTTGAGCAAAAGTCAATTAACGATTGGTTATTATCTAGTTTCCCTCTAAATGCTAATCCTCTTGTCCATGCAAAAATAGATGCAATCGGATTTGTAGAAGTTTTATTTCCTTGTTGGTGTTGTCTGTAATGTCTTGTTACCGTTCCATGAGCTGCTTCTGCCTCCATAACGTCTCCTTCTGGAGTTACTAAAGTGGAAGTCATTAAGCCTAAAGAACCAAAACCCTGAGCAACTGTGTCAGATTGTACATCGCCGTCATAATTCTTACACGCCCAAACGAACGCTCCGTTCCATTTAAGAGCAGCAGCAACCATATCATCTATTAACCTATGCTCATAAGTTATGCCATTTTTTTCAAAATCTAATTTAAATTCGTTTTGATAAACTTCCTCAAAAATATCCTTAAATCTACCGTCGTAAGCTTTTAAAATAGTATTCTTGGTTGAAAGATATAATGGCCATCCTTTCGATAAGGCTTGATTGAAACAAGAGCGAGCAAAACCATAAATTGATTCGTCAGTATTATACATACTCATAGCAACTCCTCCAGTTCCTTCATAATTATAAACTTCCCAACTTATTTTTTCGCCATTTTCTGGCTCAAATGTCATTGTTAACTTACCTTTTCCTTTAATAACAGTGTCGGTTGCCTTGTATTGATCACCAAACGCATGACGTCCTATGCATATAGGCTGTGTCCAGTTAGGGACTAATCTTGGAACATTTTTACAAATAATTGGCTCACGAAAAACAGTTCCTCCAACTATATTACGAATTGTGCCGTTTGGAGATCTCCACATTTTCTTTAATCCAAATTCCTCAACCCTTTCTTCATCAGGAGTAATTGTAGCACATTTGATGCCGACCTTGTATTTTTTTATAGCGTTAGCGGCATCAATTGTAATTTGGTCGTCAGTCTCATCTCTACTTTCCATTCCCAAATCGTAATATTTTACTTCTAAATCTAGATAAGGAAAAATCAATTTATCTTTTATAAAAGTCCAAATTATACGAGTCATCTCATCTCCATCCAATTCTACTATTGGTTGATCAACTTTAATTTTATTCATTTCTTTTGTTTTAAATTTTGGTTTGCAAATTTATAATTTTAGTATCCAAATACTTCTTCTAAACTCAAAAATTTGACAGGGCCATATTCTTTTAGAGCTTCAATGTCTAACTCGTCTTTTGATCCTAGAACAAGTATAGTATAATCGTTTCCACTCATGTGATCATTGTGAAATGAAACTATATTTTCCATTGAGTAAGAATCAATATTATTAAAAATATCTTGTCTCATGTCGTAGTCGTAGCCTAATCTTTTTGCCGACTCGAAACTAAATAGAATATCGTCTTTTGTTATTCTTTCAGTTCTTATTTTTTGAATAACTGCTTCTTTTGCATTTGCTAAATTAGCATTTACCTGTGGCAAATCATTTAGTAACTCATTCATACCAATCATAGCCTCACTCAATTTATCTGTTTGAGTACCTATATATGCCGTAACATAGTGCGACTTGTCATCATTTCTAGGAGTACTGTATGCGCTGTAGACCGAATAAGCTAAAGCTTTTGACTCTCTCAAAGTCTGGAATACAATAGAGCCCATAGAGCCACCAAAGTATTCGTTGTGTAGCTTTATTAATGGCATTTTTTCCGATTGGAATTGATCTCCTTTAGCAACCATTAAAATTTCAGTTTGTTTCATGTCATAATCTACCACATACACATTTGTAGAGTTAATTTCTTTTTCATCAAACTCAGACCCTTGCTCCGCTTCCATTAAAGTTTCAGGAGTCTTATGTAATTCAGAAAGGGTAGAACTTACTTGCTCTATTGATTGAGAACCATAGTAAAGGATTCTATGATTGTAAGAAGTCATAGATTTTATTATATCAATTAGTTCCTCGCTCGTCATGTCTAAAATTTCTTGAGTAGAAAGAGAGTTAGTGAAAGGGTTAATAGCACCATATTTTGCATAATTTACCATTCCTCTTCTTAAAATAATTGACTTATTTAATTTCTGATCTTCTCTATTTTTGATAATATCATTTTTTAAGTTAGTCAGTGCTTCCTCATTAGGAATAACATTTGAAAGCAGATTTTCAAATAGCTTTACAGATTCTTTAAAGTTTTCGCTTAATCCGGTTAAAGAAATATAGCTTTGTTCTTCTTGACTACTTACATTTACTTCACAGCCTAATTTATAAAACTCTTCTTTTTTCTGTAAAGGGGGTATTTCTTCTGTTCCTAAATAATTTAAATATTTAATAGCCATATTTAATTTAGGATTATTGTTGTTTCCTCTATCGGAGATGTAAAAAAGCTTAAACCTATCATTTTCAATATTTTCTTTATAAAAAAGAGTGACATTATTAACTTTACCATTCTTAATATCTTCTTTATAATTTAGAAATTCAGGCTCAATATTTTCTGTTTCCTTTTCAGTAATATAAGTTAAGAATTGCGAAGAAGTATCTCTATTTACCTCTACCGGAGTAATAGCTGGTTTAGTAACTTTCTTGATAGATTTGTCTTCACCAATAAATTTATTTACTAAAACGTAGTTATTTTTGTAATACTTATTAGCTACTTCCATAACTTCTTCTTTTGTAATGCTTTCTAGTACACTCATTTCGTCAACATATGTCTGCCAATCAATACCAAGAATAAAAGACTGAACAAAGTCATCAGCTCTTGACGAATTACTCTCTAATCTTTTTGTTTTACTTAATTTCAAGTCGTTGATTACTGCAGGTATAAGCCAATCTGGGAATTCGCCTTTTTTAACTAATTCAACTTGACTTAATAATAAATCTTTTACTTCCTCAAGAGATTGATTTTGTTTAGGTACGCCTAACAAAATGTGAGTACTATAATCTTTTAAGGTGTAAGGAAAACAGCTTGCTTGAAGTAATTTTTGTTTTTGACTTAAGTTTAAATCTATAAGTCCTGCTTGGCTATTACTTAATATCATATCAATAATTGTCATAACTTTTGTTTCTCTTTCAGCAGCTCCTGGAAAACGGAATCCCATGTATAATCTTTCTGCATCGGGACCATAAACATCTTTTACAATAGGTGAAGTAATTTCTTGTTCGATGCCTGGAACAAAAATAGGATCTTCTTTTCTTTCAAATTCTCCGAAAGTTCCTTTTATCCAAGTAATAACTGAATCTGGATTAAAATCACCAGACATACAAATTGCCATATTGTTTGGCACATAGTTTTTGTTAAAATATTTTCTTATTTCTTTAAGAGACGGATTTTTCAAATGATCTATTGTACCAATAGTTGTTTGAGTTCCGTATGTGTGGTTTTGGTATAAACCAGAGAGTAGAGCTTCAAACATCTTTCTTCCATCATTATCAAGGCCTCTATTTTTTTCTTCATAAACAGCTTCAAGCTCAGTATGAAATAGTCTAAAAACAGGATTTCTAAATCTTTCTGCCTCTATATCGAGCCATGTTTTAAGTTGATTAGAAGGAATGTCGTTAACATAAACAGTAGATTCTGCTGAAGTATAAGCATTAGTTCCTTTAGCCCCGATTCCTGATATCATTTTGTCATATTCATTAGCAATTGCAAATTTTGCAGCCTCACCTGAAACAGAGTCAATTTGACTCCAAATTTCGTTTCTTTTGACCTCATCATCCATGCTAGTTCTTCTGTATTGCTCATAGAGCTCTTCAATTTGATCGAGCAAAACCTTTTCAGAAGTATAGTCTAAAGTTCCATACTTGTCCGTACCCTTAAATAACATGTGTTCCAAATAGTGAGCTAGTCCGGTAGCATCCGCAGGATCATTTTTAGCACCAGCATTTATCGCAATATAAGTCTGAACTCTTGGCGCATCTTTATAAGTTGTTAAATATACTTTAAGCCCATTTTCTAAGGTATATACTCTAGCGTTAGTAGGGTCGTTTTTTGCACTTTCATAATTATTGTTCATATATTTTGCTACGTTAAGTATTGTTAGAACTACAGCTCCTACAATTAATAAATAGGTGATTTTTGTTTTCATGATAAAAATTTAATTAATAATCTATTTCTAAGTTAAAATGATCTTTTAATTTTAATAAGGATTCATTTTCAATTGCCATTTTTTTAAACTTGTCTTCAGAAGTATAAGCTTTAATTTCGCTTTCTTCAATTTTATTTATTTTTATTTTTATGTTCAGCTTATCATTTAATAAGTTGTTTTTTAAGAACTTTAACAAATCTAAATATTCTTCCTTAAACACTTCTTCCTGAACTTTATTGTCCAAACTGACTTCTATAATATAATCTGAGATAAGTTTTCCTTTTTTTGATTTTAAAATACTTAAAAAGTTATGTTTTCCTGATTTTTCGTTTAAGGAAAAAAAATCAGTCCAGCTTTTATCTAACTCAGCTTGAGTAAATTTTTGTTCATTCTCTGATATTTCTTCTTTAGGTTTGCTTTCTTTTTCATTTTTCTGTGCAAAAGGATTTATGGAAATCGTTCTGCTTTTTCTTGCAACCCTTTTTTGAACACTAACATTATTAGTTTCAATTGTTATTTCTTCAACAATATTTGCAATTTTATCCTCTTTTATACTTTCTTCTTCTCTAACTTGAATTTTATTTTCTGAAATCTCTTTTGTAAATGACTCCTTTTTAGTCTTAATATTTGTTTCTTGGCTAGATTCGTTATTTGAGGAAGGTGATTTTACGTTAAAAGTTTTTTTTTCAGTATTTGTGTCTTGACTTAGGCCATAACCACACATTTTCATGAGGCTTAATTCTACCAATAGCCTTTGATTTTTACTCATTTTATAATTGATGTCTGAAGAGCTACAAATATTGAGACAGAAAAGTAAAAAATCGTTAGAACATTCTTGAGATTGTTGTAGGTATTTTTCTTTTATAGTAGTTCCTACCTCCAATAATTCGATAGTAACATTGTCTTTACAAATTAATAAATCTCTAAAATGTTGGGCTAATCCGTTAAGGTAGTTTTGTCCATCAAATCCGTTATTTAGTATCTCGTTAAAAATAAATAAGGAATTAGGGATGTCATTTTTTAGTAAAGCATCTGTAGCTTTAAAAAAATAATCATAGTCTAAAATATTCAAATTTTCAATTACAGAATTGTAATCTAATTTATTCCCAGAAAAACTTACAATTTGATCAAAAATAGATAAAGAATCTCTTAGTGCTCCATCCGACTTTTGTGCAATAATGTGTAATGCATCTTCTTGTGCATCTATATTTTCGCTTTTTGCAACAAACTGTAAATGTTTTGCTATATCTTCAATTTGGATTCTTTTAAAATCAAAAATTTGACATCGAGATAAAATTGTAGGAATAATTTTATGTTTTTCGGTAGTTGCTAAAATAAAAATTGCATGTGCTGGAGGCTCTTCAAGTGTTTTTAGAAAAGCATTGAATGCAGCTTGAGACAACATATGTATCTCATCTATAATATAAATGTTGTATTTACCTACTTGAGGAGCAAAGCGTACCTGATCTACTAATTCTCTTATTTTATCTACTCCATTGTTTGATGCAGCATCAAGTTCATGTATGTTGAATGAATGATTGTCGTTAAAACTTAAGCACGATTCACATTCGTTGCAGGCTTCTACTTTATTGGTAGGATTAAAACAATTGATTGTTTTGGCAAGAATTCTGGCGCAACTTGTTTTGCCAACACCTCGAGGACCACAAAATAAAAATGCTTGAGCTAAATGATTGTTCTGAATGGCATTTTTTAAGGTGCTTGTAATGGAGTGTTGACCAACTACTGTATTAAAGGTAGAAGGTCGGTATTTACGAGCTGAAACAACAAAATTTTCCATTCATTTTAAAATGAGAAACAAATATACTATAATGTTTGAAATGAGGGTAAATCAATTGGTAAACTCTTTCATTTGCTAACTGTAAAAAGGTATGTTAAAAATTACTAATTTTATAGACAACTAATTACTTAAAGAAAAAAAACATGAAAAAGAAAATTACCTACATACTAGGTGCTGGTGCTAGTGCAAATGCTTTGCCCGTTGCCGAAAATTTAATTAATACCCTAGATAGATTTATTAACTTCTTTGAAAGATGTGGACGTGAAATAGACGACTCTATATTATGTGATGGGTCTGATGTAATACTAAGTGATTTAAAAAAAGACCTTATTGCAAGTGTTAATGAAATAAAAGATAATATCGTTATAAAAAAGCTAGCGAGATGGGCGTTGAAAAAAAATCAACAACATTTGACGACTTTGCCGAAAGCATTGACTTCAACAGCCAAAGATTTAAAAAACTTTCAACCGCATATTGTTTAGTAATGACTTTGGAAGAGTTTTATGAAAAAATCGACACAAGATACATTAACTTCACTAATATAATTGTGAAAAATAGCCACAGCATTAGAAGCAATTTTAAAATAATAAACTGGAATTACGACAACCAGCTTCAAAAATCAATAATGCAAACAAAACAAGTAAACTACTTTGAAGCGTATAAAAGATTAAATACAATAGAAAAGTTTACGTCTCGCCAAAGAAACAGTGGAGGCGTATTTAGACTCAACGGATCATTCAATTATAATTATAAAGATTCCCGTGTAGAAAGCATTCCTTTTTTAAATGATAAAAAAAATATAGACCATTCTGAAAAAGAAATTGCAGAAGAAATTGTAAGACATTACGGCAATTGCATTCATCGTCCTAAATTTTACAACCTACTATCTTTAGAAAATGATAACTACACTGATGAAACAAAAAAAATAGCCATAGAAAGCGTTAAAGACACAGAATACCTAAATATTATCGGATATTCGTTCCCACTAATTAACTTAGGTACTGATAGAGAAATACTAAACTCTATGGAAAAACTAGAAAAAGTCTATATCCAAAGCTATGAACCAGAAAATATCAAAAGAGCGTTCAATGAACTGTATAAAATAGAAAAAGACGTGAAGATTGAAACAATAAGTCCTGACAAATTCTATATTCCTAGAGATACTATTTAGTCTGTCGTATTGATACAATAAATAAGAATATGTCCAGTGTGAAAAGCGAATCTCAACTCTTATAATGTTCGAATGAGTTTTGGTTTTATCGAATTAATTAATATAATTATTGTTAGAAGGTCGGATGAAAAGATAGGTTTAGGTCAATAAAAAGGAGTTATACATCAAGTAGTGTCTTGTTTTCTGGCATGAAGTTATTTAATGATTTCTTATCAGTATCTTTGTACCCAATCATTAACTGAAAGTTATGTTCGGATTTTTTAAAAAGAAAACAGAAAAAGAAAAACTTCTTGATTTATACAATAAAAAGAAAAAAGATGCTTTTGTTCTTTCAAAGTCTAATAGAAAAGAAAGCGATAAGCTTGAGAAGGAAGCCTATGATATTCTTCAAAAAATAGAATTATTGGAGAAAGAGTAAGTTGTCTTTTTATTCAACAATAAACTTTTTTTCGACGGATCCATCTTTGTATATGAATAACAAGGGAGTGTTTTTTATTTCTTGTGTTTCCTGACCCAACAAATTAATGATTTTTAATAATTCTCTTTGTTTAGATTGAGGCTTTTCTAAATTAGTGGATGTTTCTGTTTCCATCATTAGACTAAAGAATTCCCATATTTTTTCGCTGGAATTAATATCCATATTACCCCATGCACCAGGCCAGTCGTGTTGTCCTTCGATTACTTTGTATAGCCAAACTTCATTTGAGGTATTCTCAGAATAATAGGTGTAACTAATTACATAGCTATTATCATCTTGGTCAATATCCTCTAGGGTATCAATAGCTATTTGGTCAAGATTATTTTTGTCAGCAAAGTATTCTATTGTAGTTGGAATGTCTAAAAAAGCACCCCAACCATCTTCATTATTTAAATCACCCTCGTATGGGGTGACATTATCATTAGTTCCATGAATTTCGAATACTGGCATTGCATTTGCATTATCACAATCTTCGTAAATGTCCAACTTAATCATTCCTGCAACGGGAGCTATTGCGCGAAAAACTTCACTTGCCTGACATGCTAACATATAGCTTAAATCTCCTCCATTAGAAAAGCCTGTACTAAAGGTATTTGAAGCGCTAAGGTTGTGCGTTTGTTGTAGAAATTGGGCTAAACTTTTTACAAAATCTACATCGTCAATATTGGAATTGATATGCATGTCATAACCTACATTGAAATAAAGATTGTCGTATTGATCCAATGATCCTTCCGGGTAACATACTGCAAATCTATTTTCATCTGCTATAGAATTCATATTAGTGTAAGACATTATATCAAGTGGATTTCCGGAATACCCATGAAAAACAAATACTAAAGGAGCATCTGGCTCTAAGTTAGCAGGAATGTGTAAAAGGTATCTTCTATTGTTTTTATTGTGATCAAAGTCTATAAAATCAACACAGGAGCCATTATCAATTGTGGCTAAGTTGTTGTAGTTAACTGCATCAGGATTCGTACATCCAGGTATTTCCCATTGACATGGGTCAAATTCTATTTCGAATGTCCAATAGATATTAAACCCATCGTTCATATTATAGCTTTCATTTACATTTAATCCTTCTATTTCAAGAGAGCCTCCTTCCCATCCATCCCCATAATCATCTGTGGCGTGTATAATATAGCATCCGTTTGAAGGAAGACAAATTTCTTGTGTAGTGGTCTGATAATTTCCTGAACCTATAAAACTAGCTATTGAATTTCCGTTTTGTAAATTCCAATTGTCGTAAGAATAAATAGACCAACCTATTTCATAAGCATAATCGCCAGTATTAGTCGTCATTGTTAAAGGGTATTCGCCTTCATCACATTGAGAAAAAGAATAGAAAGAAAACACTACTAGTAAGGTGAAAAGGGCTAAGCGCATGAAAATTAGATTTATTCAAATATAAACTTATTTTTTTACTAAAATATTGACAATTTCTTTTTTTACAATATCAGAATTGGTTACAGGAAAAATATGGCCGTAACCATCTATAGTTTTGGCATTTAAAATACTGTCATTAAATGTTTTTTTAACAAAATTCATATTACCTTCATATGGCACTAATTTATCTTTAGATCCGTGTAAATAAGTTGTCGGGACTATTAAATTTTGCCATTTATTTTTGAGTTTTTCTAGTTCTTCCACATGCATCATTTTTTCTTCTTGAGCCATTACAAATGGTGTAGGAACCATCCACTTAGTCCATTTACTTTGAGCTAATTTACCTATTTGAAAAAAGCGTTCACTTTCTGGCGAAATAGCAGGTGCTAAAAGAATGAGGTGCTTTATTTTTTTGCTTTTGTATAGCGAAACAAATCCTGCAATCGGACCTCCAAAGGATCAGCCAACTAAAATAAAAGGGGTATCTATAATATCAATTAATTTTTCAATTGCCTTAGCTTGCGTTTGTATAGATGTTTGAGAGTTGCCAAAGTCAGAATATCCATACCCTATTCTATCTATAGATATTAAATTTCCTAGTTTGTTGAGTTCTTTGTCGTTTAAATAATCTTCAAAATCGGTGCTTGAGCCTGGAGCTCCATGAACAAATAAAATAGATATTTTTTGTTTGTCTATAGGTTTTGAAACAACATATCTGATGCTTTTATTTTCAAAATCGAAAAATTTTACTTGACCATTGAGGCCATTTTTTTTAAAATCTCTAAGTATTTTTTTATCTGATTTTCTCATGTTTAAGCATGCAGGAATCACAAATAAAAAAGTAAAAGTGAAAAATATGTAAATGTATTTTTTCATGTATTTTGGCTTAAACAATACAACGTTAGCTAAAACATTATCAAAAAGCAAAAATATTAGCTTTTCATTTCTTTTGTATTATTAGATTATTTTTCTATTTTTGCGACCCTTTTTTAAAGGTAAGAAAGGATTAATTTAAACTAATTTTTATGAACCATTACGAAACCGTTTTCATTTTGAATCCCGTTTTGTCTGAAGATCAGACGAAGGAGACGGTTCAGAAGTTCAAGGAACTTTTGAAATCAAGTAAGGCAAAAATCGTTGCCGAAGAACAATGGGGCTTGAAAAAAATGGCTTATAGTATTGAGAAGAAAAAAACAGGATTTTATTTCTTGTTTGAGTACGTTACCGATTCTATAGACCTTTTACCAAAGCTCGACGTTGCATTTAAACGTGAGGAAAGAGTTATGCGTTGGATAACTGTTAAGTTAGACAAGCATGCTATAGCTTACGCTGAAAGCAGAAGAAAAAGATTAAACACTAAAAAACAGGAAGCATAATGGCAGATAATATTAGATACTTAGCACCTGTAGATGTAAACAATAGAAGTGCGAAAAAATACTGTCGTTTTAAGAAAGCCGGTATTAAATACATTGATTATAAAGATCCTGATTTTTTGATGAGGTTTGTAAACGAACAAGGTAAAATTTTACCAAGACGTATTACAGGTACATCATTAAAGTTTCAAAGAAAAGTTTCACAAGCAATTAAGCGTTGTCGTCATATGGCTCTAATGCCTTATGTTGGTGACTTGCTAAAATAAAACCCTAGTTATGCAATTGATATTATTACAAGATGTAGAAAAGTTGGGTTTTAAAGATGAAATCGTTTCTGTGAAAAACGGATATGGTAGAAACTTTTTAATTCCAACCGGAAAAGCAATTTTGGCAACAGAAAGTGCTTTGAAAGTTCTGAATGAAAATTTAAAGCAAAGAGCTAAAAAAGAAGGTAAAGTTATTGAGGATGCAAACAAAATTGCAGAATCATTAAACGGAATGAATTTAAAAATTTCCGCTAAAACCATTGAAGGTGGAAAGCAGTTATTTGGTTCTATTACTTCCAATCATTTGGCTGATGAGCTTGGTAAATTAGGATTTACAGTAGATAAAAAATTCATCAAACTTAACAACGTTAAGCAAGTTGGTGTTTATGATGCTGAAGTAAGACTTCATAGAGAAGTAAAAGCTACGCTTACATTAGAAGTTGTAGCAGCTTAATTTATCTTTAATATATTTAAAAAAGCTCACCAATCGGTGAGCTTTTTTTTATTCATACCTTAGGGCTTCTACAGGGTCTAACTTTGCTGCCTTAATTGCAGGAAAAAGACTCGAAGCTATTCCAACTACTATACATATGATTAAACCATAGCTTATCCATAGCCATGGAATTACAAAAGTTCCTCCCGTAAAAATAGAAGTAATATTTCCTACTACTATCCCCAAGATTATCCCAACTATTCCTCCAATCTGGCAAATAACGATTCCTTCAATTAAAAATTGATTTTTTATAAAAGTAGGTGTTGCACCCAATGCCTTTCTGACTCCAATTTCTTTTGTTCTTTCTGTAACAGATACCAACATAATATTCATTAATCCAATAGCAGAGCCAAATAATGTTATAATACCAATAATACTAGCTGCAATTGATACATATTTTAAGTTATTAATCAGGATTTGAGCTAAGTTATCGCTTCTAATGATATCAAAATTATTGTCTTCTTTTGGCTTGAGTTTTCTCACTATTCGCATTTTTGAAATAGATTCACTTATAGAAGTTTCTAATTTATCAGAACCTATAGCCAAACAACTAATAGTAAATGATTGGTTGGCATAGCCAAAATGTTGGCGTGCGTTGGAGATAGGAATAAGGCAGTTTTTGTCTCCTCCAAAGCTCATGCTAGAGCCTTTAGAATTTAAAACTCCAATAACCGTATATTTATTATTACCAATAGTTACAATTTTACCTAGAGAACTTTCATTTTTGAAAAATATATTTGCTGTTTCAGTACCTAATAAAACCACATTTTTGTTAGAAAGCGACTCTTCATTATTTATATTTCTACCTTCTTTTAAGGTATAGCCAGAAGTAATTAAATAATTTTCGTCTACACCCATTATATCAATATTGGGGTCTGATTTTTTAGATCCATATTTTATAACTCCTCCTGATGTTGCCCTTGTTGAAATGGAGGTTAATATAGCATTGTTTTCTTTGAAACTTATAGCTTCAGCAAACGAAATAGATTTGAATTTTTTTGCTTTTCTACCTTTCTGACCAATTTGAACTCTAGCACTTTTATTTCTAATGTTAAAAGTGTTTGCTCCCATACTTGT
Organism: Cryomorphaceae bacterium; assembly: GCA_042091225.1. Taxonomy (GTDB): domain Bacteria; phylum Bacteroidota; class Bacteroidia; order Flavobacteriales; family UBA7312; genus JABAYQ01. The sequence goes on from JBELHW010000010.1 coordinate 22,264, forward strand.
AAAATTGGAATTTATGGAAGATTGTATAGATTGTATTGCAGTTTGAATTCCTACAAGTGCTGTTATACCAATTGCAATTATGAATATAGTTAAAATGGTACGTAATAAGTTTGTACGTACCGAATTGAGCGCTATTTTTATATTTTCTATAACTAATTTCATCTGTTGCAATATACAGATAATATCTTGCAATACTCGATTGAAAAATGTATTTTCGCATCATTAATTTTGAATAATAATTATAAAAAGATTTGATCTATGGCGTTTGATATAAATATGATAAAAGAAGTATATGCTAAATTTACAGCTCGTATTGCTCAAGCACGAAAATTAGTAGGTAAACCTCTTACATTGTCAGAAAAAATACTTTATACTCATTTATGGGAACAATCTAATCAAAAACCATTTGAAAGAGGGGAAGACTATGTTGATTTTGGACCGGATAGAGTAGCAATGCAAGATGCAACTGCTCAGATGGCTTTATTGCAGTTTATGCAAGCTGGTAAAGATAAGGTTGCTGTTCCTTCAACTGCCCATGCAGATCATCTTATTCAAGCAAAAATAGGTGCTGATAAAGACCTTCAAAATAGTTTAAACACCAACAATGAAGTTTTCAATTTCTTAAGTTCGGTTTGTAATAAATACGGAATAGGTTTTTGGAAACCTGGTGCAGGAATTATTCACCAAGTAGTATTGGAGAATTATGCTTTCCCTGGAGGAATGATGATAGGTACCGATTCCCACACAGTAAACGCTGGTGGATTAGGAATGGTTGCTATTGGTGTTGGTGGTGCTGATGCTGTAGATGTTATGGCAGGAATGCCATGGGAATTAAAATTTCCTAAATTAATTGGTGTTAAACTTAGCGGAAAACTAAATGGCTGGGCTTCTGCTAAGGATGTAATTCTTAAAGTTGCAGGTATATTGACAGTAAAAGGAGGTACAGGTTGTATTGTCGAATATTTTGGAGAAGGAGCAAAATCTTTATCCTGTACAGGAAAAGGAACTATTTGCAATATGGGTGCAGAGATTGGGGCAACTACTTCTACTTTTGGGTACGATGAAAGTATGGAAAGGTACTTAAGAGCAACCGATAGAAACGATGTAGCAGATGCAGCCAACCAGATAAAAGAACATTTAACTGGAGATCAGGAAGTGTACGATAATCCAGAACAGTTTTTTGATGAGGTAATTGAAATTAATTTATCGGAGCTTAGTCCTCATCTTAACGGACCATTTACGCCAGATCTTGCAACTCCTGTTGCGGAAATGAAGGAAAAAGCAAAATCCAATGATTGGCCTTTAGATGTAGAGTGGGCTTTAATTGGTTCTTGCACTAACTCTTCTTACGAAGATTTAACAAGAGCTGCTTCTATAGTAGAAGATGCAGTGGCTAAAGGGCTTAAGCCAAAAGCAATACTTGGTATTAATCCGGGTTCAGAACAAGTCAGATTTACTGCCGAAAGAGATGGACTTTTAGATAGCTTCAATAAGTTCGAATCAACTAGAATATTTACAAATGCTTGTGGACCTTGTATTGGTCAGTGGGATAGGGAAGGAGCTGAAAAGCAAGAGAAAAATTCTATTGTGCATTCTTTTAATAGGAATTTCGCCAAGCGTGCAGATGGTAATCCGAACACACATGCCTTTGTTGCATCGCCAGAAATGGTAGCTGCAGTGGCTATTTCAGGGAGGTTAGACTTTAATCCTTTAAAAGATTCTTTAACTAATGAATCGGGAGAAAAGGTAATGTTATCTGAGCCTGTAGGAATGGAACTTCCATCCGATGGTTTTAGTGTAGAAGATAATGGCTATCAAGCTCCAGCTTCTAATGGATCGGCAGTAGAAATAATTGTAAAGCCAGACTCTAAAAGATTGCAATTACTAACTCCTTTTGGGGCTTGGGATGAGAAAAATATTGAAAATGCAAGGCTATTAATTAAAGCAAAAGGAAAGTGTACTACAGATCATATTTCTATGGCAGGCCCATGGTTGAGATTTAGAGGACACCTCGATAACATTTCTAACAATTGCCTTATAGGAGCAGTAAATGCTTTTAGTGATTTAACTAACTCTGTTGTAAATCAGATTGATGGATCTTCCGATGAGGTGCCTAATGTTGCAAGGGCTTATAAGGCAGCAAATATTCCATCAATTGTTGTTGGTGACCATAACTATGGAGAAGGCTCTTCTAGAGAACATGCTGCTATGGAGCCAAGGCATTTGGGTGTTTGTGCTGTAATTGTAAAATCTTTTGCTAGAATTCACGAAACAAACCTTAAAAAACAAGGAATGTTAGGGCTAACTTTCGACAACGAATCTGATTACGATAAAATTAAGGAAGACGATACTTTTAATTTTATTGATTTGGTAGATTTTGCACCTGAAAAACAACTTATGCTACAAATTGTTCATGCTGACGGAAGTAAAGAAACTATTGCTTTAAATCACACCTACAATGCCCAACAAATAGATTGGTTTAGAGCAGGTTCGGCATTAAACTTAATACGTAAGCAAAACGGCTAATAAATTCTCTTTCTGTGTAGCCTATAGGCTATGGATAGTAATGGAGATAAGGTTGTTGATTTTCTTTTCAAGCACTTTTGCAAGTCAAATAAACTTAATAGGTCAGCTAGCAAATTTTCGTAATATTTTTCTAACCAACGAATCTATTACAAAAAGAAAGTCAAACCTTCGCCCTAAATTATTTTATTGAGAAGTTTGAAAATACATTTTCCAATTATAAAAAATTCCATTTTTAGGAATTTGAAAACGTCCATTTACTTTTGCAATACTACCTCTCCATTTAAATTTGAAACAATAATTTAGAGCGTCGGAACTTATGCTGATGTCGCAATCAGATTCATTTTTTTGTGCTAAAACAAATCCTTCTTTTAAGTCAAGTTTAAAAGTTTTTTGATAATACTTTATTGATAGTTCAAACACTAGCTCCCATAAAAAAAGCCCGAGCGATTTGCTCGGGCTTTTTAATTTTAGTTTTTAATCGCTTTGCGATAATTGTCTATGGCGACAAAATAATTTGGATCTTCTAAAACGTTAACATCGCATATTTTTTTCGCTTTTTTAATTAGAGATATACAGTCAGGAGACAAATGCCTAAGGTGAACAATTTTATTAAGCTTTAAGTATTTTTCTGCAATTTTATTGATTGATTCTATTGCAGATTGGTCCATAATTTTAGATTCTTTAAAGTCAATTATTATTTCATCTGGGTCGTTTTTAGCATCAAACTTACTTTGAAATAACTCTATTGAACCAAAAAATAAAGGTCCATAAATTTCGTAGTGTTTAACTCCGTGTTCGTCTATAGATTTTCTTGCTCTAATTCGTTTTGCATTTTCCCATGCAAAAACCAATGATGCTACTATTACCCCCGAAATAACTGCAATAGCAAGATCGAAGAAAACCGTCATAAGAGTAACTAAAACGACAACAAATATATCTGCCAGGGGTACTTTATTGGCTATTCTGAACGTATTCCAAGCAAATGTTCCGATAACAACCATAAACATTACACCAACTAAAGCAGATATCGGAATCATTTCAATATAAGAGGAGCCAAAAAGTATAAAACAAAGTAAGGCTATAGCAGCAGTTACTCCAGACAATCTTCCTCTTCCTCCCGATTTGATGTTAATAATACTTTGTCCGATCATGGCACATCCTCCCATTCCGCCAAAAAATCCGTTAACAATGTTTGCCCCTCCTTGAGCAACACATTCTCTGTTTCCATGGCCATGCGATTCTGTCAATTCATCAATTAAATTTAAGGTCATTAATGACTCTATCAATCCTATTGCAGCTAAAATAAAAGCATATGGTAGCATGAATAATAGGCTTTCTAAATTAAACGGTATAATAGGGAAGTTGAATGTAGGTAAACCTGCTTTTATACCATCTCCACCTCCTTCAATAATAAATGACTGAACAGTAGAAGTGTCTATTTTTGCGAAAATTACGATGCAACTAACTACAATAATTGCAGTTAATGCAGAGGGGATTTTTTTTGTCAATTTAGGAAGGAAATACATGATAGCCATAGTTAATAATACTAAACCAATCATGTTTGTCATTTGTACTTGCTCCAGCCATTGTCCTCCCGATTTAAACATGTTTAGTTGAGAAAGAAAAATAACAATCGCCAGTCCATTTACAAAGCCCATCATAACCGAACTTGGAATCATTCGAATAAACTTACCAAGTTTAAAAACTCCAGCCATTATCTGAATTATACCTGTTAAAATTAAAGTAAAGAATAAAAATTGCAAGCCCATTTCTTGGCCACCCATTTCTATTCCTTCTCTAATAAGATGTACCATTACCACTGCCATTGCACCAGTAGCACCAGAGATCATTCCTGGTCTTCCTCCAAATAAAGAAGTAATTAGCCCCATCATGAAGGCACCATATAGCCCTATAACAGGAGATATTCCTGCCACAAAAGCAAAAGCAACTGCTTCGGGAACTAATGCTAAAGCTACAGTTAAACCAGAAAGAATATCGTCTTTAATAGACCCTTGTTTTTTATCGATAAAGTTATAGTTCAAAATACAAATGTTTTAAGATGGCAAATGTATTGTTTTAACTGACATAGAAAACTACTATTCTAAATATTTGTAGTACTTTAGTTTTTAAAGTGAAAGACAACAAAAAAATAATTTGGTCTTGGGCCTTATATGATTTTGCTAATTCGGCGTTTACAACCTTAGTAGTTACTTTTATTTATGGTACTTTTTTTACCGATTCTATAGCGCCAGACTCAATTACTGGAACTAACTGGTGGTCTTACTCCATTTCGATATGTGCTGTTATAGTAGCTTTTTTATCTCCAGTTTTAGGTGCGTTGGCCGATAGCTATTCCATTAGGAAGAAAATTATGTTGTTTGCTACTTTAATATGTGCTGCTGCTACCGCATTACTTTTTTTTACTTCTTCAAACATGCTTCTTTCAATTGTAATTTTTACAATTGCAAACGTCTGTTTCGAATTAGGAACGGTTTTTTGTAACGCTTATCTTCCTGAAATATCTTCACCAAATAAATTAGGTAAGATTTCTGGTTTTAGTTGGGGATTAGGCTATTTAGGCGGATTAATAGCTCTTATAATTGCTTTGTTTTTATTTGTGGATGTTGATATTCCACCATTCGGATTAGAAAAAGAAAATGGAGAGAATATATTAGCAACCAATTTTTTAGTTGCTTTCTGGTTTTTACTTTTTAGTATTCCTTTTTTTATAAATATTAAAGAGCCTAAAACTAAAAAAAGAAATTTCTCACAAATGTTAAAACAAGCATTTAAAAGTTTAAAAATTACCTTTAGTGAGATAAAAAAATATAAAAAAGTCAAAGATTTTTTATTAGCCAGATTAGTATATAACGATGCTCTGATTACTGTATTTGCATTAGGAGGTATATATGCTAAAGTAACAATAGGCTTTTCTTTTGACGAAATAATATTTTTAGGAATAGCTTTAAATGTTTTAGCAGGACTAGGCGCTTTTTTATTTGGTTTGATTGACGATGTTTGGAGTAGTCAGAGGACTATAAAAATTAGTATTTTATTTCTCATGATGGCATGTTTTATTGCGATTTTAGCTCCAGAGCTACCCGGAATTTGTCAATTAATTTTTGGTGGTGATGCAGTGCCAGATTGGTTTAATACAAAAAATATATTTTGGATTTCTGCTATTTTTATTGGCTTTTTTGCCGGACCTAATCAATCGTCTAGTAGAGCACTAATGTCTAGAATTACCCCCGAAGAAAAGAAAAATGAATTTTTCGGATTTTATGCTTTTTCAGGAAAAGCAACGTCTTTTTTAGGACCCCTTATGTTTGCTTGGTGTAGTCAGTTTTTTGGGTCTCAACAAGCAGGATTATTTGCAGTGATGTTTTTATTTTACTTAGGATATTTGTTGTTTAAAAGAAATGTTTCTTAAGTATTATTTATCTTTGTACTATGCGTTATTTAATTGTGATTTTGTTTTTGAGTCAGTCCTTATTTGCACAACAGTTTTTAACTAAAACTGGGGAGGTAAGTTTTTTCTCTTTTGCAACTTTAGAAGACATCCAAGCAGAAAATAATAATTTAGGAGGTGTTCTTGATATTAATTCTGGAGAATACGCTTTTAAAATAGCTATTCAAGATTTTATTTTTCCTAACTCACTTATGCAAGAGCATTTTAATGAGAGTTATTTAGAATCCGATAAATTTCCATATGCTACGTTTCAAGGAAAGATTGAAAACTTTTCTGCTACAGATTTACAATCTAAATCTGAAATAGTATGTAAAGGTAAGTTTACAATTCATGGGGTTACTAAAAATGTAGAATTAAAATCTATGTTACAAAAAAAAGAAGATTCAATTGAAATCGAATCGGTGTTTTTTATTCTACTAAAAGATTACGATATCAAGATTCCTAAAATTGTTTTTTATAACATTGCTGAAGAAATAAGAGTAAATGTCAGTGCAAGCTTAAAACAATTATAATGAGAATATTTTTTTTACTAGTTTTTATTACTATTCATTCCAGTGTAAATTCTCAAGATTTGATGAGTTTATTAGATTCTGAGCCAAAAAATAGCCAAGTAGTATCTGTTTTTAAAGATAGTAGAATAATAAATGCTCAATCTACAAAGTTATCGCATAAAGGAGAATTAAAATTTTTAATTCAGCACCGCTTCGGAACAATTAATCAGGGTTTATATTCTTTATGGGGTATTGATGATGCTCAAGTGCGTTTTGGTTTTGAATACGGGCTAAAAGATAATATTACATTATCATTTGGTAGAAGTTCGTATAAAAAAGAATATGATTTAGGAGCTAAGTTGAGTTTTTTAAAGCAGTCGCAAAAGATGCCTTTTTCTCTTTCTTCCTATTCCGCATTTTTTCAAATTCACCCCAACGATTTTGAACTATCTAAACCAGATTTTTTATGGTCTGACTATCAAAGCTTTAGCAATCAGCTAATAATTACACGAAAGTTTTCTAACAATCTTTCATTAGCATTGCTTCCCACTAATTTATATATTATAAATAGCACTCCTTCTAGCACCATGTATTTAGGTATTGGTGGCAGGTATAAGTTAAGTAATAGAGTTTCTTTTAACGGAGAGTATTTTTACAATTTTAGAGAAGAATTCAATACATTACAATATGTTGCTATTGGTTTTGATATTGAAACTGGAGGCCATGTTTTTTCTTTGCACCTTAGTAATTCTAGAGGTATGAATGAGCATATTTTCCTTACTGATACGAATGATTGGACAGAAGGAAATATTTATTTTGGATTTAACATTTCGAGAGTTTTTAAATGATAGGTGAGTTTGATATAGCAGTTGTTGGAGGTGGAATTGTTGGCTTAGCTTGTGCTTACAAAATACAAAAAGAGTTTCCTAGTATTTGTATAGCTGTACTTGAAAAAGAAGCGCAGCTAGCAATGCATCAGACAGGAAGAAATTCTGGTGTTATTCATTCCGGCTTATACTATCGCCCCGGTTCTTTTAGAGCAAAAAATTGTGTTAACGGAAGAAAGCAACTTGTAGAGTTTGCTAAAGAACATTTGATAGAACATGATGTTTGCGGAAAAGTTGTTGTTGCCGCTACAGAAGATGAGCTTGACAGACTAGACCAAATATACCAAACTGGAAAAGCAAATGGATTAGAAGGCATTGAAAAAATTGATGTCGATCAACTCAAAGAAATCGAACCATTTGTTAAGGGCATTGCAGCAATTAGAGTTCCTGAAGCCGGTATTGTAGATTTTGTAGGAGTTACTAAAACTTTAGCCCAACTAATTGTAGAGATTAATCCAAAGAGTAAAATAATTACTTCATGTGAAGTTTTAGAAATAAAGAAAGACAATCTTATTAAGACTTCTTTAGGCTTACTAAAAGCAAAGTACAATGTATTTTGTGGTGGTTTATTTTCAGATCGTTTAGCCAAAAAAGATAACTTAAAACCTGATTTGAGAATTGTAGGTTTTAGAGGAGATTATTACGACCTAACCCCTCAATCAATGGAAAAGGTAAAGCATTTAATTTATCCTGTTCCAAATCCCGAATTTCCTTTTTTAGGCGTCCATTTTACCAGAATGGTAGACGGAACAATAGAATGCGGACCAAATGCCGTTTTTACTTTTAAAAGAGAAGGTTACGGCAAAACAGATTTTAACTTAAAAGACACTGTGGAAGCATTACTTTATTTAGGAACTTGGAAATTGTTTTTTAAACATTGGAGGTTTGGTTTAAAAGAATACAAAAGAGCTTTTTCGAAAAGATTATTTTTGAAAGAACTCAAACGACTTGTCCCAAGCCTTAAAATGAGTGATCTTAAAGAGGGTAGAAGTGGTGTCAGAGCAATGGCTTTAGGTCAAGATGGGGAAGTTTTTGACGATTTTAAAATCGAACATAAAGAAAATAGTATACACGTTTTGAATGCTCCTTCTCCAGCCGCTACTGCATGTTTAGCTATTGGCGACGAGGTCTTGAAAGTCGTTCAAAAAAAGTTTAGTTTAGTGGAATGAAATTATTTGGCTTTAACAAGAGAAGAAAGATAAAAATTGATGAATTAGCTGTTGTCTATACTAACACTTTATTTGAAGTTATAGATAATGGCTTTCCCGAAATTATAGAGTTTGTAAACGATAATAGAAAATTTGAAGAATCTCCTAATCTTCAACGAACTGACGTTATTTGGTTTATAATGATAATTTTTGCTGCAAATAATTATCGCCTTTCCGAATTTTTTGACGATTCTACTGTAGATAAAATTCATTTATCTACCCTAAACGAGTTGATAAAATATATTGATTTAGAAGAGGAGCTGGTTAGAGAAATGTTTCTAGATTATGAAAACTTTTTTAAAGAACAGCTAAATGAAGATACTTCCATTGAAAAAGCAATGGCAAAAAGTATTTTTGTAAAATATAATTTAAACGACTTTCAAGGAGATTTGTTGAAAAATCAGAATGAACCAAATCCTGTTTTTTTACAAGAACTTACCGATTTATTAGGTTTGTTTACTTGGAATTGGACTGATTACTTGTTGAAATTTAAGGTAATTAATTAAAATCTTACTCCTGTATAATTAGAAGGGCTTATCTTTTTTAATTCCTCTTTCAATTCACTGTTTATTTCGAGAGAATCTATAAATGTTGCAATGCTTTTTTGGTTTATTGCCTCGTTTGTTCTTGTTAATCCTTTAAGTGCCTCGTAAGGTTTTGGATATCCTTCTCTTCTTAAGATTGTTTGTATTGCTTCTGCAACAACAGCCCAATTTTTTTCTAAATCGTTTGCAATTGCTTCTTGATTTAAAATAAGTTTGTTCAAGCCTTTTAAAATAGATTTAAAAGCAATTATAGTATGTGCTAAAGGAACGCCGACATTTCTTAAAACTGTAGAATCTGTAAGGTCTCTTTGAAGCCTTGAAATTGGAAGTTTTGCCGAAAGATGTTCGAAAATAGCGTTTGCTATTCCAAGATTTCCTTCTCCATTCTCAAAGTCAATAGGGTTTACTTTGTGTGGCATTGCTGATGAACCAACCTCTCCAGCTTTAATTTTTTGTTTAAAATAATCCATCGAAACATAACTCCATATGTCTCTACTAAGATCTATGAATATAGTGTTTACTCTTTTTAAATTATCGAAAAGAGCTGCTAGATTATCGTAATGCTCAATTTGAGTTGTAACTTGAGAACGGCTTAGCTCTAGCTTTTCTTCTAAAAATTCGTTTGCGAAATCTGTCCAGTTTATATTAGGGTAGGCAACATGGTGGGCATTAAAATTACCTGTTGCACCTCCAAATTTTGCAGAAAAAGGAATGGTATTTAGAAGACCAATTTGTTTTTCTAATCTTTCAATAAAAACCATTATTTCTTTTCCTAACCTAGTAGGAGAAGCTGCCTGACCATGTGTTCTTGCCAACATTGGTATTTCAGACCATTCCTCTTTTAAGTCCACTAGCTTTTCTAGTATATCTAAGTAATTTGGTATATATACCTCGCTTATAGAATCCATTATTAACAATGGTATTGCGGTATTATTTATGTCTTGAGAGGTTAATCCGAAGTGGATAAATTCTTTATATTTATGTAATTCTAAGGTGTCAAATTTTTCTTTAATAAAGTATTCTACAGCCTTTATATCATGGTTTGTTATCTTTTCAATCTCTTTAACTTTTTCAGCGTCTTGATTGCTAAATTCAGTGTAAATAGTTCTTAAATTTTTAAAAAAAGACGTATCAAAATCCGCTAGTTGTGGTAAAGGCAATTCACATAAACTAATGAAGTATTCTATCTCTACTTTTACTCGATATTTTATTAAAGCAGCCTCAGAATAAAAACTTGCTAATTCATTTGTTTTAGATTGGTATCTTCCATCAATTGGAGAGATTGCATTTAGTGCAGATAAACTCATTTCTGTATATTTTGGAGCAATTTACTTCTTTTCTATGGGATTAAAAGCAAAAAAGACCGCTATTTAAGCAGTCTTTTTTAACCTAATATTCTATGTTATTTTTTTATAAACTTTCGCACTAATTTAGTGTTATTAGTCAAAATGTTAATGGTATAAACTCCTGATTCTAATGAGGAAACATCCATTGTAACATTTTGTGTGTTTAAAGATTTTCTTAAGCTTAATTGACCTACTTCTTGTCCTGTTATTGAGTGTATAGAAACTAAAGCATCTTTATCTATAGCATCTAGAGATAATGTAATAAAATTATTAGCAGGATTAGGCTTTACTACTAGTCCCAATTCATTAGCTTCATTTATTGATGCAACAGTATTACCTGTTATTTCAATTACTTTAGATTGATAAACTTCTTTTGTGTTATCATTCTGTACAAATGCTACCACTACACAATTATTTAATCCTTGCCATAGGTTGTATGAATTTGCAATAACGTCTCCAATAGTGAATGTTGTTGAGTCAATAATTTCAACTGAGGATCCGTTTGATAGGTCAACAGTTAATCCATTTACAGATGGCATCATTTTTCTATGCACCTGAAAAAATTGTGTTTCTCCATTAGATCCTAAGTTATTATAATACTCGTTTTCTACTACAGATATGTACAGTTTAGTATTTTCATAATCGGAATAAGAAGATATGGATAGATTAATTTCTACATTTAATCCATCACTAGAAACGGCAGTTCCGTTTATATCTAAAAAGCAAGGTATCGATGCTCTCTGATCCAGATTAGTTTGAGATGATCCGGTAACCGATCCGTCAATATGAGCAGTTGGCACACCAGTAACTTGATAATATGTGTGTCTTTGGTTTACTTCATCGTTAAAGGACTGATCTGCAGCACCTGGATAATCTACCTGATATTTAATAGCGTTTACTTTACCACCAACTAAACTATTTACGCCGTTTTCGTCTAACAAGTCTTGAAATCCTGGATTGAATTGAGCACATGGACCACATGTGTTACTTGTAAAATGTTCGTAAAGCGGCACTTTCTGTGTTACAAACTCATAACTCTGTATAGTATGTTCGATTACGTTGTTTAATTGATCAAAATCAGTAGTGCCATTTACATTTTGAGCGGTAATCGTAAGTTCTTCTGTAGTTGGTGTTGCCATGGATAACATATCATCACAAACAAAGTTATAATTTGCCATTGGAGCGATATCTAATCCAGTAAAATTAGTGGTATATGTATCGGTGCCATTCGTCCATACTACATCAAAAGAATTTATAGGATTATTTCCATAGTTATTAATTGTACCTGCAATTTCTACATCTGTTGGAGACTGTACATATGCAGGAATATCTAATGATGTTAAAAGGGCTGGAACATGTTCTACCATAACATCATCTACATAAAATTCATGCCCTTGAAGAGGAAAAACATCTAAAGATGCAACTTGATTGACAGTATTAGTAAAACTTCCTTGATCGTTCCCATTTAGAGAAACGTTCCAAATATTGGATGTAAGATCAATTGAAAAAGATAATTGGAACCATTCTCCTGAAGGATATGTTGTATTCAAAAATTCGGTTGCTCCACCTCCTGTAGATAAAACTAGAGAGCCGTCGGCGTTCATATTACAATCTAGAGCCCAAGTAGTTCCAATAATTTCTTCAGCCTGAAAATTAAAGTATGCTCCAGCGTTAGGAGTAACAAAAAAGTAAGCAGAGAAATTAAAATCACCGCTATTAAATACTTGTCCAAAATCTAACACTACATCTTGGGGCCCTCCAGGAGCAGTAGTAGAAGAGTAGTATGTTGAATTAGTTCCGCTATTAGGATTAGCTGTAGTTATTAAAACGTCTTCTGCCCCTCCTGTAGTTCCCGACCAAGTTGTCCAAGAATCAGAAACAACACCTAAATAGTCGCCTTCATTAAATGACTCAAAATCTTCTGTATAAGTATATTGTGCGAAAGAAAAAGCAGAGTATAGAAAGCCTGCCAATAAGTATAAATTTTTCATTGTTTTTTATATTGAATAACAAATTTAGTAAAAAATTAAGGATTGAATTTAAATAGTGCTATTTCTTACTAAACAATATGTAAATTTGTTATATGGAAATTATTGATTTAGTTATTATTATAATAAGTATTATCGTAATGCTTTTGGGTCTTATCGGTTGTTTTATTCCTATAATTCCTGGCCCTCCTTTATGTTACACATCTTTGTTGCTTGTCCATTTCTTTTCTTCTTATTCTATATCGACAGATTTTTTATTTACATGGGCAATTTTTATAGTTGCTATTACAATTTTAGATATTTGGCTTCAAATATATGGGGTTAAACAATTTGGTGGTAAAAAAATGGCAATTAGAGGTTCTACTATTGGATTATTAGCTGGGCTTTTTATTCCACCATTCGGATTTTTATTGGGTCCTTTTATAGGAGCTTTCATTGGTGCCTATTTAGAATCTAGCGATAAAGATTTTATTAAAGTCACCAAAATTGCATTTGGTTCTTTTGTTGGTTTTTTGGGTGGTGTGTTTCTTAAAATAGCAGTTTGTGGAGCCATGCTTTTTCAATTTTTTAATTCGATTCAATGGTAAACTTAAAAATAGCAACTATTTCTTATCTTAATAGTATTCCATTTGTTTATGGATTAGAAAGTAGCGAAATTAAAAATGATTTAATTTTAGATAATCCATCTGTATGTGCTCAAATGTTATTGAATGACGAGGTTGATATTGCTTTAGTTCCTGTAGCTATTTTACCACTTTTAAAAAACTATCATATTGTTGGAAATTCTTGTATTGGTTCTAACGGAAAAGTAGAAACCGTTTGTTTATTTAGTGATGTTCCTTTAAATCAAATAGATACTATTTTATTAGATTATCAATCTCGTACTTCTGTTGCATTGGTTAAAGTGTTATGCCATCAGTTTTGGAACATAAAGCCTAAATTTATTGATGCAAAGCCAAATTATGAGAGCAAAATAAAATCTAACATTGCTGGATTAATAATAGGGGATAGAGCTTATGATTATACTAAAAAGTATAAATATGTTTATGATTTATCGGAGCAATGGCAGTTATACACTAAGTTACCTTTTGTTTTTGCTTGTTGGGTGTCAACAAAAAAGTTAGAATCAAAGCTTGAAAAGGAGTTTAATCAGGCAATTAGTTTTGGCATTTCTAATCTTGACAAAGCATTGGCACAATCACAAGATAATTTCGAAACTTCGATAGATAAAAAGCAGTATCTAACTGAAATAATTTCCTATAAATTTGACAATGATAAGCAACAAGCTCTGAAGCTTTTTTTAAGTTATGTGAACTTATTTTCTATTTGCTTTTTCTTGTTGTTTTCTAGCCATTTCCTCTAGTCTCTTTTGAAAATTAGATTTCTTTACCGGTTTCTTTTTGTTTTGTTCTATTTTGTTCAAAATAGTAGTTTCATCGATAAAGTATTTTCTCATAACAAATTGTTGACCAAAGGTTACCATGTTTGCTAAAAAGTAGTAGTAACTTAATCCGGCTGCATAGTTATTAAAAAATCCTAAGAACATGATTGGCATTAAGTACATCATCCATTTCATTTGAGCCATTTGAGGGCCAGACATTTGATTATTCATTCTTGTATATAACAAGGTTGAAATGGTCATTAACAAAGTAAAAAGACTAACGTGGTCTCCATAAAAAGGGATTTCGAATGGAAGGTTTAAAATAGAATCATAAGAGGATAAATCGTCTGCCCAAAGAAATTTTTGTTGCCTAAGTTCTATACTAGCAGGAAAAAATCTGAATAAAGCAAATAGAATTGGCATTTGTAATAACATTGGCAAACAACCTCCTAGTGGATTTACGCCTGTTTTTTTGTAAAAAGCCATTACTTCTTGCTGAGCTTTCATAGGATCTTTATCCTTATGCTTTTCTTGTATTTTATCAATTTCAGGTTTTAGAACTTTCATTTTTGCCTGAGACATGTATGCTTTCAATGTAAATGGCGCTAATGCCATTTTTATGATAAATGTCATTATTAAAATGATAATACCATAGTTTGAAATCCAAGAACTTAAAAAGTTAAAAATAGGAATTACAGCATATTTATTAACCCATCTGAAGATTCCCCAGCCTAGTGGGATCATTTTTTCTAAATCAAGATTGTAGCTAGAAAGGGTCTTGTAATGGTTAGGACCGAAATAAAACTGCATTGTGTTTTTTTCGTCGCTCTTGTGGTTGTAAGGCAGACTTAAGTTTGCACTTAAATTTCTAACATATTCAGTTGAGAATTCGTCTGTAGTGGCAGTAATTTTAGCTGTTTTATCGAATCCTAAATTATTAATTAAAACAGAGCTAAAAAACTGGTGTTTAAAGCCTATCCACTGCACTTTTCCCACTAACTCTTCTTCGTCGTCCTTTGTTTCGGAAAGATAGTCAACGTCGTCGTTTAAGTATTTAAAATATGTGGTCGAATACATTCGTTCATTTTCAATACTTTTTTCGGTATGCGGAAGTTTAAGTGACCAATCTAACTCCATCATGTTTTGGTTAGTTGGTATTAAATTTTGGAGATTAGAGTTATTAATTTCAAAATCGACCATATAATCATCAGGGCGTAATTTGTAAACATATTCTAAATATCCTCCATTATTAGCCATAAGTCGCATACTAATACTATTACTAGTCTGGCTAAAATTTGTGAAGTATAAATCTTCCGTATTTATAATTCTATTTTCTGAGAAAAAGGAGATATTAAAGTTTGATGAATCTTTAGAAATTAAATCTAGAGGATCTCCTTTAGAGGTAACATATTCTTTTAAAATAGCCGAAATAACTCTTCCTCCTTTAGGAGAGATAGAAAGTGTCATTTTTTCATTTTCGATAACAAAGGGAGTATCATCTCCTTTTGCAGATATTGCAAATGATCCATATTCATTAAAAAATTGGCTCGAATCAATAACAGTTGTTTGTTCTTCAATTATTTCTAATTCTTGAGTCTTTGCTTCCTCTTCAATTACAACAGTGTTTGTTTCTTCACTTTGAGGTGTTTCAATAACTGGAGGATAAAGATAGTTATATCCGAAAACGATTGCTACAATTAGGATGACTCCCGTGATGGAATTTTTGTCCATTTTATAATTTTGATTTAGAGTAATTAATAGCTGCATCAACAAAACCAACAAATAAAGGTTGTGGGTTTGTTACAGTACTTTTATATTCTGGATGAAATTGGACCCCAATAAAAAATGGGTGTGAAGGGATTTCAACAATTTCGACTAATTTCGACTCAGGATTAAAACCTGTAGCCATCATACCTTTTTCTTGAAAATGATTTATAAAATCATTATTAAATTCGAAACGATGTCTATGTCTTTCTTCAATATTATTTTTATTGTAGCATTTTTGAGCGATACTATCTTTTTCTAATCTACAAGAATAAGAGCCCAAACGCATTGTTCCTCCTTTGTCAGTTATGTTTTTTTGTTCTTCCATAATGCTAATTACCGGAAAGGGTGTTTCAGCATTTATTTCCGTAGAATTTGCCTGATTGAGGTTTAGAACATTTCTAGCAAATTCTATAACTGCACATTGCATTCCTAAACAAATTCCGAAAAATGGAACATTATTTGTTCTAGCATAATTTACTGCTAAAATTTTACCTTCTATTCCTCTGTCTCCGAATCCTGGAGCAACAAGAATTCCGTCTAAATCACTTAGATTTTGTTCTATAGTATCTTTATTTATTTCTTCCGAATGAATCCAGTTTATATTTACTTTACATTCATTAATTGCTCCACTATGTATAAACGATTCTGAAATTGATTTATATGCATCTCTAAGTTCTACATATTTGCCAACTAAACCAATATTTATTTCTTTAGTTGGGTTTTTCAATTTTACTAAAAATTGATTCCAGTCAGACAAGTCAATATTTGTATTGTCGTTCATGCCTAATTTTCTAAGCACCACCTTATCTAACTTTTCATTTTGCATTAAAACTGGCACATCATAAATACTTTCGGCATCTAAGGATTCTATAACAGCATCTCGTTCTACATTACAGAATAGAGCAATTTTTCGTCTTATATCCGAATTAAGACTATGTTCTGATCTGCAAACTAAAACATCTGGTTGAAGACCTAGTTCTCTTAACTTTTTTACAGAATTTTGAGTAGGTTTTGTTTTTAGCTCTCCAGCTGCAGAAAGATAAGGGATTAGTGTTAGGTGTATAGAAATTGCATTAGATTCCATTTCCCATTTTAATTGACGAATTGCTTCAATGAAAGGTAAGGATTCAATGTCACCTACAGTCCCGCCAACTTCTGTTATAACAATGTCATATTGACCTGTTTCACCTAGTATTTTTATATGATCTTTTATTTCATTAGTGATGTGAGGGATTACTTGTACTGTTTTTCCTAAATACTCCCCTTTTCTTTCCTTATTAATGACCGATTGATAAATTCTTCCAGTTGTAACATTATTGGCTTGAGAAGTCTCATTAGACAAAAATCTTTCGTAATGACCTAAATCTAAATCTGTTTCTGCTCCATCGTTTGTTACAAAACATTCTCCATGTTCGTAAGGATTCATTGTGCCAGGATCTACATTGATATAAGGATCTAGTTTTTGAATAGTAACAGAAAATCCTCTTTTTTCGAGTAGTTTTCCTAAGGAAGCAGAAACTATTCCTTTTCCTAGAGACGATGTTACTCCTCCTGTTACGAATATGTATTTTGTTGGAGAGGTTTTCATTTATAATACTTGTTTAGCCATGAGTGCGAATTTAAAAAGAAATTGGATTTGAGTATGCATATTTATTAAAAAGTTAAGCTTATGCCTGCACTAGGCATAAATGGTAATTGATTTACTCTTTTATATTCAATTCTGTTAAAGTAAAATATATTTTCTCTATTGTAGGCATTAGTTAAACCAACATTCCAGCTCAACTTAGAATACTTACTTAGTTGATAATCCTTTTTTAAAGCTATGTCAAGTCTGTGATAATAAGGCAAACGACCTTGATTAAGTTCAGCATAGATAATTCCTAAATCGCCAGATTCTTGCTGATATTCAGTGCTTATTCCATCTTCGAAATTAACTAATGGATAAAATCCTTGTGTTTGTGTAAATGGGAAGCCTGTTCCAAAATTCCATCTTGCGTCTAAGCTCCAAGTATTCTCGAATCCAAATTTATAGGTTGCAATAAGATTGACATTGTGGCGTCTGTCAAAGTGTGGTCTGTAGGTTTGATTTTCATCTGTTCTTGTTATGTAGCCTAAAGAATAAACAGTCCAAAAATAAAATTTCGGACTATTGTATTTAAGCACTAAGTCTATCCCTTGAGCTAATCCTTTTTCTACAATAAAGTCAGGGTCATTTATCGATACTTTATCCTTGTTAATATTTGTTAGTTGACTAAATTCTTTTACATACCCTTCTAAGTTAAAGTCTATGTTATCAGAAAAGTCGTATTCAGCACCAACTATCAGATGATTTGCTTTTTGTAGGCCGTTGCTAATTTCTTTTCCTAAAAATTCGTTGGGAATATCTTCTGGCGCCGATAGAAAGCCATAAAAAAGATTTACAACATCACGATCAGAATTGGTACTAACTAAATTTTGAGAATATTTTCCAGCTGCGAATTTTATCCTTAAGCGATCAGAGGCAAGATATTTTGCACCTAGCCTTGGTTCGAATGTAGCAGGTATAGAATTATATTTATAAATTCTTACTCCAGGTTCTACAATGAGTTTTTCTCCTTTTAATTTATAATTAATAAAACCTGAAAGTTCAGTGGAGTTTTCTTCTTGAGAAATTTGGAGATTAGAAGCATTTGTAAAATCAAAATCTGTTTGATATCCTAAAACTTCTAATCCGTAATTTAATTCGTCTTCTCCATAGAAATATGTAAAATTCAATCCTAAATTAAAACCATTTATTCCGCTTGATCTTGGAGCTGAACTAACTTCATCAATTCCAATTAAATAAGATGAATAAGCAAAATTTCCTTCTATTAAAGCAGAGCTTCCTGATGGTACAAGTACGAAATTACTTCCTACTCCATTAGACTTCCAGCCTAGACTTGATACATCTCGATAACTAACATTATCAACATAGTTAAAGCCAAAAACATTCCATTTTGATCCGTTAGCTCCATTTATAGATATTTTACCGTAAAGGTCTGTGAAATTATAAGGCAGACCAGCGGTGTCAATGTAGGTATAAAATAATTGAGATGATTTGTCGAGATAAGATGTTTTTGTTGAAACAACAAAAGAAGCATTACCTCCTTTTTTAATCAGTGGTCCTTCGAATAGTAATTTACTCCCAAAAGATGTAGCAGAAAAACTACCAGCATATCTGTTTTTGTTTCCATCTCTTGTTTTAATATCCATAATAGAAGATATTCTACCACCATATTGTGCACCAAATCCGCCTGTATAAACGTCTGCTGTTCTGATAATATCTGTGTCAAAAACTGAAAACAAGCCTATGGAATGGAATGGATTATAAACAATCATTCCATCTAAAAGTACTTTATTTTGTATGGCAGAACCCCCTCTAATATAAAGTTGTCCCCCTTGATCACCCGTGAATACTACACCTGGTAGCACTTGTAAATATTGTGCCAAGTCTGGCTCTCCTCCAATTGTAGGAATTAGTTTTATGTCTTTAGGAGTTATTTTCGTGACAGAAACTTTAACTTCTGTTTTTTGTTCTTGTTTGTCGGCAGATATAATAACATTATTTATTTTTATTGCAGACTGTTTAAGTTCTAATTTTTTTGTAAGAATCTGTTTTTCTTTAATTGTAACATTTGTTCTTAATGTATCGTAACCTACATAGGTCACAAGTAAGGTGTGGTTTCCTGCAGGAACTTTAGTGATATTGAAAAAACCATTCACGTCAGTTGAGGCACCAATAGTTTTACTTTCTATAATGACATTACAAAATAAAATTGGCTCACCAGTTTCTGCATCATTTACAAAGCCTCTAATGCTAGATTCTTGGGCTATGGAAAAAAGTGAAAATGAAATGGATATAAAAAGCGTGAAGAAAAATTTCATGAACGCAAAATTAATGTTTTTAATGTAAAATTTGGAAAATTAATTCTTTTAATAATTGACCATCATTACTACTTTTATTATCTACTCCTTTACTCTTTAAATCGTAGGTTCTAAGAAGGGTAAAAATGTTTAAAAGTTGCTTTTTAGAATAGTTTCTTGAAGCTAAAACATAATCATTGACAAAAAATGGATTGATTTTTAAAGCACTTGCAACATTGGTTTTAGACTTATCATTTAAGGTATGGTAAATTAATATTTTTTGAAAATGATTAAATAAACTTGCAACCGTTACAACAATAGGGTTGTCTTTAATATTATTCTCAAAATAATTTACGATTCTATTTGCTTTTAAAACATCTCTTTTTGAAAGTGCATTATTTAGTTCGAATACATTATAGTCTTTACTTATACCTATATTTTTTTCAATTATATCGGAAGAAATTGTTTCTCCTTTTTGTAAAATAATCATTAACTTTTCTAGCTCATTATTAATTTTGCTAAGACTAGTTCCTGTATTTTGGGCCAGTAATTGAGCTGCTTTCAAATCTATTTTATAATTGAATTGACTGATGTGTTTTTGAATCCAGTCTACAATCTGATTTTCATATAATTTTTTACTTTCGAAGAGAAGTGTCTTTTTAGCTAATTCTTTACCAAATTTTTTACGTTTATCAACTTTTTTATTTTTAAAACAAATCACTAAAATTGTTGATTTCAGGGGATTATTGAAATATTCTTCAAAAAGCTCAATGTTTTTTAATTCTTGTGCTTCTTTAACAATAACAACAGTATAATTTCCCATTAGAGGGAATTGTTTGGCTGCTGAAATTATGTTTCTCACCTCACTATCTTTGCCGTAAAAAACATGTTGATTAAAATCTTTTTCGCTTTGTTCGAGAACATTTTTAGAAATATAATCGGAAATTTTATCGATGTAAAAAGACTCCTCTCCAGTTAAAAAATAAACAGGCCTAAAATCTTTTTGCTTTAAAGACAATATGATTTCCTCAAATTTCATTTACTTGCAATTTATATGCTTCGATTAAATCTGCCAAATTACGACTTCAAAATTAAAACCGAACAAGGATTACAACAAATATTTGATCCTGTTAGAAAAAAAATGGTTAAGCTTAATCCTGAAGAGTGGGTTAGACAAAACCTCATTCAGTTTCTCAATAAAGAAAAGAACTTTCCCATTTCTTTAATGGCTGTAGAAAAAGGATTGAAAGTAAATAGCCTAACTAAAAGATTTGATATTTTGTGTTATGGAAATAATGCAAAACCATTACTTTTGGTTGAGTGTAAGGCTCCAAGTGTAAAGATTAGTCAAGCTGCTTTTGACCAAATTTCTATTTATAACTTACAATTTAAAGTACCTTTTTTATTAGTTAGTAATGGCATCGATCATTATTGCTGTCAGTTGAATTATGAAAAAAGCAATTATTCTTTTTTAGATGAAATTCCTGATTATTCAAAATTATAATTTGTGTTTTTTTAATTGAAATAAATTAAATTTGCAATTCAAAAATTATAAAAAATGAATTTAGAAGGAATTCTTTCTGTTACTGGTAAACCAGGACTATTTAAGTTGATTAATCAATCTCAAAGTAATCTAATAGTAGAAAGCTTAGTAGATGGCAAAAGAATGCCTCTTTACGCTTCTCATCAGGTAAGTGCTTTGCAAGATGTTGGTATTTATACCCATAATGATACCTTACCATTAGAACAGGTGTTTGAAAATATTTATAAATTTCATGATGGAGCTCAAGCAATTAGCCATAAACTTAGCAAAGAAGAGCATTTTAACTGGATGAAAGAAATAATGCCAGATTTTGATCAGGACAGAGTATATCATTCCGATATAAAAAAGCTAATTCAGTGGTATAATCTTTTACAATCTAAAGGATTAATTGAGCTAAATGAAGAAAAGAAGAAAACAACTAAAAAAGTAACAAAAAGCAAATAAGTACATGTCTGTAAATACTATTAATATTCCTACAAGACCAATTAGATCTTTTATCTCTAATGATTTGGTTATTGATTCTTGGTCTAAATTAGAAATCTATTTCCAACACCTTTTAGACGCATCAGTTAATAATGTTTCAGAACTAGAACAATGGATGCGAAATAGGTCGGAGCTAGAATCTGTTATGGAAGAAGATATGGCTTGGAGATATATTAAAATGAATATAGATACTTCCGATAAAAAGCTAGCACAAGACTTTTCTTTTTGGATTAAAGAAATTTCTCCAAAAGTTGCTCCTTACAGTCATCAGTTGAACAAGAAAGTATACGATTCTCCATTTTTAAAAGATCTAGATACAGATAAGTACTTTATATATTTGAGAGGATTAAAAAAGTCCATAGAGATTTATCGAGAAGAAAACATTCCTTTGTTTGTAGAAATGGAAACTAAGCAACAGGAGTATGGTGCTATTGCAGCTAAAATGTCAGTAGAAATTGATGGTGAAAGTATGACAATGCAAAAAGCAGCTCAATTTTTAAAAGATACTAATAGGCTAAAAAGAGAATCTGTATTTAAAACAATAAATCAGAGAAGGTTGCAAGACGTTGAAGCACTCGACAATTTATTTGATGATTTAATTGCTTTACGTCAAAAAATTGCTAAAAATTGTGGCTTCGATAATTATCGAGATTATAAATTTGCAGCTATGGGTAGGTTTGATTACACCCCTGAAGATTGCTACGATTTTCATGATGCAATTGCCAAAGAAATTGTTCCTATTATCGAAAGTTTTGATTTGAGTAAAAAACAAAAATTGAAATTAGAAAACTACAAGCCTTGGGATACTGGTGTTGACCCTGATGGTAATGCACCCCTAAAACCTTTTGATGGAGGCCAACAATTAATAGATAAGTCCATAAAATCTTTTTCAAGATTGCGCCCTTATTATGGCGAGTGTTTGGAGATTATGAAAGAGATGAAACACCTTGATTTAGAGTCAAAAAAAGGTAAAGCACCAGGAGGTTTTAATTATCCACTTTACGAAATAGGGGTTCCCTTTATTTATATGAACGCAGTAGGATCACAAAGAGATTTGGTAACTATGGTACATGAAGGTGGCCATGCGATACATTCATTTTTAAGCAGAGACTTAGATTTATGTGATTTTAAAAGCGTTCCTTCTGAAGTTGCAGAATTAGCCTCTATGTCTATGGAATTAATTAGTATGGATAGCTGGGACGAATTTTACAGCGATGAAAAAGAATTGCAAAGAGCCAAAAAAGAGCAAATGCAAAAAGTATTAGAAGGACTACCTTGGATAGCTGCTATTGATAAATTTCAACATTGGATATATACAACAGATCATACTGCTGACCAAAGAAGACAAGAATGGAAAAATATAATGTCACAGCTAAATAGTTCGGTAATAGATTGGCAAGGCCATGAAGATGCTCTTTACAATCTTTGGCAAAAGCAACTCCATCTATACGAGGTTCCATTTTATTACATAGAGTATGGAATGGCTCAGTTAGGGGCAATTGCTATGTGGAGAAGTTATAAGCAACTTGGTCAGGAGGCTCTAGATAATTATGATGCTGCTCTTAAGTTAGGTTATACTAAAAGTATTGGCGATTTGTATAAAACCGCTGGTATAGAATTTAACTTCTCTCAAGAATATGTTAATGAATTAGCCGACTTTATTAAAAAAGAATTAGCTGATTTAAACTAAAATTTCTATCAAAATAATTTTCATTTATTATGCTTTTTCATTTTGAAAGAGCTTATTAAATGATTTTATAACTTCGTTTTTTCTCCAATTTCAAATAAAAGCTGATCGATGTCTATTACGTCTTTATTATCCTAATAATAATAGAGTTCTAGTTTTCCAGCTTTCATTTTTACACTTAAGAAATATTCTTTATTTCCTTTAAAAAACTCAATATCTTTACTAGAAAAACATGTGGCATCTATGTTTTCTTCAAAAAATTGAATTAAAGATTTTTTCTGTTTTTTAGTGTAAGTTGTTTTAGATGATGTTTTTAAATCCCATTTGTTTTTATATGGTTTTACTTGAGATAAGGAGGTGTGGCAAAAAGCCAATCCTAATAGGATTAATAAGTATTTCATGGTATTTATTTTATTTGTTTCAAATATAGCGAATTAAAAATAAGAAATGATTATTTTTGCACTCTTTCAAAACAAGACTATAAAATGAATATTACTCAAGAGAAAATAGACGATTTAAATGCTAAATTAAAAATTAGCGTAGAATCTGCAGACTACCAAGAAAAAGTCGAAAAAGTTATTGTTAACTATCGTAAAACAGCTAGCGTTCCTGGTTTCCGTAAAGGTAAAATACCAATGGGACAGGTTAAAAAAATGATAGGTAAATCGGTATTAATAGACGAAGTAAATAAGTTATTACAAGAAGCAATTTATAAGCACATTACAGAAGAAAAGTTAGAAGTATTAGGTAATCCTCTTCCTTTAACTACTGAAGTTGATTGGGATAACGATTCTGATTTTACATTCGAATATGAAATGGGTTTAGCTCCAGAATTCACTGTTCCTTTAGATAAAAAAGGAAAGTTTGAGTTTTTGAAGATTGTGGCTGATAAAAAAATGGTTGACCATTATACCACAGATATGGCCAAGAGATATGGTAAAATGACTCAACCCGAAAAATCTGAAAAAACAGATTTAATGATGGTCGAATTCTTTCAACTTGATGGAGAAGGAAATGTTTTAGAAGGAGGAGTAAATCATACTTCCTCATTGGCAATTGATATCGTAAAAGACAAAAAAGTACAAAAATCTTTACTAGGTCTTCAGAAAGATAGTGAAGTTGTAATTAAAATAAATAAAGATTTTAGTAATGATGCTCACCACATGCTTAATATTAGTAAGGAGGAGCTTGAGATTTTAGATTCTGATTTTAAATTACAAGTTAAGTCTATTAGCAGAATGGAGCCAGCCGATTTAAATACTGAGCTTTTTGATAAAGTTTTTCCTAAAGATGGAATAAAAACAGCTAAGGCTTTCAAAGAAAAAATCAAAGAAGAGGTAGAAAAATCTTTTGTAAACGAAAGCGATAACAAACTTAAAAATGATGTTATTCTTCATCTCATTAAAAATGTAAAGCTTAGTTTACCCAACGAATTTTTAAAAAGATGGTTGGTTGCTTCCAATGAAAAAGGATTAACAATGGAACAAGTAGAACAGGAATACGGTCAGTATTCTGATAGTTTAAAATGGCAGTTAATCGAAAATAAAATTATTAAAGAGAACGACCTTGAAGTTAAAAATGAAGATGTTGTTGCTCACGCTAAAGAGTTAATCATTAGCAACTTTGCTCAATATGGTCAGCCAGCACCTGAAGAAGAAAAGTTGAATGAAATCTCTATGAAGATTTTGGAAAATGAAGAAGAGCGTAAAAAAGTATACAACGAACTTTACGACAAAAAAACACAAGCTCTTTATAAAGAAAAGTTTAAGTTGACAGAAAAAGAGGTTTCTTACGACGAATTTGTTAAATTAGCTACTGATAAATAAGAATAATATGTTTGATCCTGAAGAATTTAAAAAATACGCTACAAAACACAGAGGAATTAGCAGTACTACCTTAGATCGATTTCAGTCGGTTTATGGCAATTATATTTCTCCAACAATTATCGAAGAGCGCTCAATGAATGTTGCATCAATGGATGTTTTTTCTCGTCTTATGATGGACAGAATTATATTTTTAGGTGTTCCGATTAACGATTATGTAGCAAATATTATTCAAGCTCAATTATTATTTCTTGAATCTGTTGATGCTGAAAGAGGAATTCAAATTTATTTAAATTCGCCAGGTGGGGGTGTTTATGCAGGTTTGGGTATTTACGATACTATGCAATATATCAATCCTGATGTTGCTACTATTTGTACTGGTATGGCGGCTTCCATGGGTGCTGTTTTATTATGCGCAGGAGCCTCAGGTAAACGTACTGCTTTAAAACATTCAAGAGTAATGATACATCAGCCTTTGGGTGGTGCTAATGGTCAGGCATCTGATATCGAAATTACTGCAAGAGAAATACAAAAATTAAAGAAAGAATTGTATGAGATAATTGCACATCATTCTGGAAAATCATACGAAGAAGTTTGGGAAAATGGAGATAGAGATTAT
This sequence comes from Cryomorphaceae bacterium, assembly GCA_042091225.1. Lineage (GTDB taxonomy): Bacteria > Bacteroidota > Bacteroidia > Flavobacteriales > UBA7312 > JABAYQ01. Next base: position 47,909 of record JBELHW010000010.1, read on the forward strand.
TGGCTAACTGCTCAAGAAGCCAAAGAATATGGTATGATTGATGAGGTTTTAGTTAGAAAGTAATTCAATAAACTTAACAAATATTGAAGCCACATTCTTTATTAGTATGTGGTTTTCTTTTAATTTTTAATAGGTATGAAAGAGGAAACTAATATTAATTGTTCTTTTTGTGGTAAAGACAAGAATGACACAAATGTTTTAATTGCAGGAATCAATTCCCATATTTGTGATAGTTGTATTACCCAAGCTATCGGAATTATAAATGCCGAAAAAGAAGGTAAAGATCGATTGGAAATAAGCAATCAGATGAATTTGCTAAAGCCAGTTGATATTAAAGCTCATCTTGACAAGTATGTAATTGGACAAAATGATGCAAAAAAAGTATTAGCTGTTGCTGTATATAATCATTACAAGCGTTTGTTACAGCTTCCTTCCAAGGATGGGGAAGAAGTAGAGATAGAAAAATCAAATATTATAATGGTTGGCCAGACAGGAACTGGAAAAACGCTTCTTGCTCGAACAATTGCTAAAGTTTTGAATGTTCCTTTTTGTATTGCTGATGCAACTGTGTTAACAGAGGCTGGTTATGTTGGAGAGGATGTAGAGGCAATCCTTTCTCGTCTTTATCAATCCTCTGATTATGATTTAAAATCTACTGAAAGAGGTATCGTTTTTATTGATGAGGTCGATAAAATCGCTAGAAAAAGCGATAACCCTTCTATCACAAGAGATGTTTCAGGTGAAGGGGTGCAGCAAGCAATGCTTAAGCTTCTTGAAGGAGCTGTTGTTCAGGTTCCTCCCCAAGGAGGAAGAAAACACCCTGAGCAGAAAATGATATCAATTGACACTAAAAATATTTTATTTATTTGTGGAGGTGCATTTGATGGTATTAATAAAGTTATTGGTAAAAGATTAAGCACCCAAGCTATTGGATATAATACAGATAAAAAAGAGAAAGTTAACAAGGAAAATCTTTTACAATATATTGGTCCTCAAGACTTGAAAGGTTTTGGACTAATTCCTGAACTTATTGGAAGATTACCAGTTCTTACTTATCTAAATCCTTTAGATAAAGCTGCATTGAGGTCTATCTTAACAGAACCTAAAAATTCCCTATGTAAACAATACATAAAATTGTTTGAAATGGATAATGCAGAATTAAGTTTTGATCCTAGCGCATTAGATTATATAGTTGATAAAGCTATCGAGTTTAAGTTAGGAGCAAGAGGACTTCGTTCTATTTGTGAAGCTATAATGATTGACGCTATGTTTGATGTTCCGTCCTCAGACAAAAAAGACAATAAAATAGAAATTAGTTTGGATTATGCTCGTAGGAAAATGGAGAATTCTAAACTAAAACCATTGAAGGTAGCTTAGTATTTTTTTATTTCTGATAAATTAAAAAAGTAAAATCAAAAGCATGTCTATGGTCTGCTTTGTTGGTTGTTTCACTCACTAATTTCCAATCATTATTTAAATCCTCAAAGAATGTATCTCCTTCTATTTGAGCATGTACTCTTGTTAGGTAAATTTTATCTACTAAATTATTTTCTATTGCATATTTATAAATTTGACCACCTCCAATTATAAATGGTTCTTGATCCTTTGCATTTTTTGCTAATTCTAAGGCTTTTTCAATTGAGCTAACAACAATGCAGCCCTCTGCTTGATAGTCTTTATTTCTTGTTACTATCACATTTGTTCTGTTCGGAAGAGG
>JBELHW010000058.1:0-9567 GCA_042091225.1 Cryomorphaceae bacterium
ATCATACAATCAATACTTTTGAAAGTTCGAAATAAGAACCTTTAGGTCCACCAAAAAACCTTCATAAATTTATGAGGGTTTTTTTATACTTTCGGGGTAGCAAGATTACAACCTCTACCCTTTTTACTAGATTACAGTAAGCTTTCAAACTAAAATTTGCACCACTTTTTGCAACGCTAACCAATCTACTAATACAAACTTAAAAAATTAATTGGGATGTCTGAGTAATCTCTTATTTTTTAAAATAATAATCATAATTAATTATAAAAGCATGACTGAATTTAATAGGTATTACTTAATATTGCCATATGAGAAAGAAACTTAACTTTATTGATTTATTTGCGGGTTGCGGAGGTCTATCTGAAGGTTTCTTGCAAAGCGGAAGTTATAATGGGCTAGCTCATGTGGAATGGGAACTTCCAATGGTAAATACTTTAAGAAATAGATTAGAAAAGAAGTGGATGTTAGAAAAAGAAGAATCTCTCAGACATGTTGTACATTTTGACATTCAAAAGACTAGTGAGTTAATTAATGGTAATTGGTCAAATAAATCTAAAGAGCGATTTCCAAACAATCATCAAAGTGTAATGCATAAAGGTCTGAAAGGTTTAGTAAAAGATAAAAAGGTAGATATAATTATAGGTGGCCCACCTTGCCAAGCTTACTCTATTGCAGGTAGAGCTCAAGATAAAAACGGAATGAAGAATGACTATAGAAATTTTTTATTTGAAAGTTTTTCTGAAATAGTTTCAGAGTTTAAGCCTGATGTTTTTGTTTTTGAGAATGTGCCTGGAATATTAACTGCTAAACCAGGTGGAGTTAAAGTAACTGATAGAATCTATCAACAATTTCAAAAAATAGGATATAGAATATATAAAAGTGATGAATTAAAAAAAGCAGAGCTTATCTCCTCTGATTTTGGTGTTGCTCAAAAAAGAAAGAGAATAATCATAGTTGGTGTAAAAAAAGATAGCAACATAGATTTAAAACAAATTTATAACTCAATTCATAAACAAAAATGTGTTCCTAGAACAGTTAGAGACGTATTATTTAATCTGCCAAAATTCTATCCAAAAAATAAGCCTACAAAAAAAATATCACATAAAGGTAATTCTAATCTCTCATCACATACTCCAAGATTTCATAATACTAGAGATATTAATATCTTCAGCAATTGGATTAAAAATGATATGAATAGCAAGCCAATGGATTATAAGATTGATTTCTATAATAAGATGTTCAATAAAAAATCTAAACATGCTAAATATCGTAATCTGGAATGGGATAAGCCCTCTCCAACGGTTGTGGCGCATCTAAATAAAGATGGATTAATGTTTATTCATCCTGACGAGAAACAAGCTAGAAGTATAACAGTTAGAGAAGCGGCTATATTACAATCCTTCCCTTTAGATTATGAATTTCTTGGAGGGCAAGGTTATTGTTATAAAATGATTGGGAATGCTGTTCCAGTATTAATGGCTAAAGCAATTGCTGAAGGTATAAAGAATTTGCTATATGAAAAGTTAATTTTTTATTAAAATTACATAAAAGCGCTATTTCCTTTAAAGCTTTATTAGTTTTTTGATTACTTATCATTGGAAAAATTCTATTTGTGTTTTTATGCTTTTTATATATATCTAAAATATATAAGGCATATGGTAAAATAGGAACATTTGAAGGTATATCAGTTTTATGTCTTTTTATATAAATCCATTTAAGGCCGTCATTACCTTTTTGTATGTTTTTTATATTTAAATTATATAAATCTATATATGAAAGACCAGTGTAACACGCAAATAAAAATATATCACGCACTGTATTTAAACTGCTATTTAATTTTATATTTTTTAATATATACAATTCGTCTTTATTTATATAAACACGATTCGTTTTCTTAAATGAAAGTTGAAAATCATTTAATTGAATATTTTGGTCTAACTGGAGATTTTGATTATGATAAAAATACAGAACTCAAACTCAAAGTTTGTGAAAAATTCAATATTCCATTAATAGCAATTTATCCAAGTGACTTAAATAAACTAGATGATGTTTTAAATAGATTTATTTGAAATGCCATTCACTAAAGGAAATAGCGGTAATCCATTAGGTAGACCAAAAGGTTCATTAAATAGCTCTACTAAGGAGTTTAGAGAGCCTCTAAGCCACTCTATCGATTCTAATAAGATAATGGAGATGTTAAACAAGATAGAAGAGCCTTTGGACTATATTAATGCAGTATCAAAACTACTTCCCTATTGCCTACCAAAAGTCAAGCCAATTGACGTTGAGTTGAATGAAACTGAACCAATAGTTATTAACATTCAGCTCGATAATGAAGATTCAGAAAAAATATAAAAACTGTTAAACAAACTGTTAAACAGAAAAAGAAAAACCCTCACTATACTAGATAATGAGGGTTTGTAGTTGGCGGTCTGGACGAGACTCGAACTCGCGACCCCATGCGTGACAGGCATGTATTCTAACCAACTGAACTACCAGACCGGTTCTTAAAAGAACAAAGCATTAATTAAATGCGATTGCAAATATAAAATGTTTTTTTAGTTGACAAACATCTTTTATTAAAAAAAACGTCTAAATACTTTTCTTTAAAACTTCAAAAATTTTAACCATTGCTAAAGTATCAAGCTTACAATATTCTAACAGATCATTTCTTGTTTTATCCAGTTCTTTTTGGTTTTCAATTCTAGATAAATTAAGAAAGGTCTGACTTGCTAAAATTCCATTATTAATTTCTAAGTCCTGATAAGAAAAGCCAGGCACTAATGCCGGTAAAACATTTTTAATTGAGTTTTTTCCTTTCATCTTAGGAGAGTAGTACCAACTATTTTTAAATGGAATAATTAAATCAATCATACGATCAATAATATTATTTAAGGAAACTGAATGCTGAGGAAATGCTCTAGATAATTCTTGCAAACGTTGCTTTTCGAATGATATATTATAAACAAAAACATCTCCTTCCATCGCCAAATCTTTAATTAAAGACAACACAAACTCTTCTCTAGGGTCTTGTAAATTTGAAGATAAGAATTCGAAATGACTAAGTTCTTTTTCCGAATTTAAATAATGAGCGGAATATTGAAATGGGATTTGTTGGTACGGTTTAGTCCCTAAAATAGTAGGGATTGCGGACTGATACGTTTCAAAATCTAAAAAATAAATATTGCTAGAAACTTTATTAATAAATTGAGAAATCTTTTTTTCATCAATTATAATTTTATCCGACAAGAAACTTTCTACTTCCAACTTTTGTCTTTGTAACAAAGGAAAATTTTTAGGGATTTTATCTAGCGTAACAATATTGTCATCGTATAAATCCCATTTTTTATCGGATGAAAGTCTAGAAATATCAAATATGCTATAAGAAGGGATGTCTTTCCAACACAACGACTTAAACTTACATGGATAAGGAGATTTACAATGGTTACCTATTTTGATATTTGGGACTTCTTTTTTTACTAACTCACTAAAAAAATGTTCCACTTTATTTTCAACTAATTCTTGATTCTTTAATACCTTTTGTAAAACAGAAACCGAATTAAAAACTCTAGGGATGTGTAATGTTTTTTTTCGTTTGTACTTGTTATTTACATGGGTAATATATACATCTTTTATATTTAAACCACATTTTTTTAAAACATAGTATTGGAAGGATGCATCTTTAATGTGGTTTGTACTTACTTTTGTGGAACTTTTTACCTCATGAATAATCCATTGCTGTCCCTCTTTCACCAAAATATCTACAAAACAATAGGCATTATTATAAGAAAAACCTGCTTCATATAATATTTTTTCACCACTATCAATAAGTTGTTTGGTTCTATTTATTTTAAAGTCCTTATCTTTTTTATCTTTATTTAAGTCTATTCCACCAGGAAAGAGTTGTTGTGCAAACACTCCTATCCTATTTCCCATTTCGAAAATATTTTTACTCTGTAATGAAATAGGATCCGCTAACTCTGGACTATTTTTTTTAAGAAATAATGCTTTATCGCATTGTAAACCCTGAACAAAATCTGACTTAGAAAGAAAAGTGTCGTTCATGATTAGATTTTGACTTGTTTTCTTTTTTGAAGGTAAGTCATCAATACGCTGTCAATATCTTTATTTATGTCAACATCAACAAAATCAATTTTTAATTGAGCACAATTTTGTTTAAGATCGCTTAGCTGCTTTAATTTTAACCTATGGTATTCTTTTTTCAAATTTTTAGGAGATAGTTTCATTTCTTCACCAGACTCCATATCAATAAATTTATAGGGTCTATTTTCAAAATCGAATTCAATTTCTTTCTCTTTATCTAATAAATGAAATACGATTACTTCATGATTATTAAATTTCAAATGCTGAAGAGCAGACATTAAATTTTCGGAATCGGAAGAGTTATCTAATAAATCACTAAATAAAATCACTAAAGATCTAGGCGCTATACTATCGGCTATTTCATGTAATGAATTTACAGCGCTAGTAGTCTTTTTTAACCTACTATCTTCTAATAAATTTTTAAGCTCCTTAAAAAGGATTTGATGGTGCTTAATAGTAGTTTTTTCCTTGGTATGTACGCTTAAGTTATCTGAAAATACGCTTAAGCCCACAGCATCTCTTTGTTTTTTAAAGAGTTTCATTAGTGCAATAGAACAAAAAATACTGTGGTATATTTTATTGGGATTAGCTAAATCTGGTTTTTCTAATTTAGGAAAATACATTGAAGAAGAATTATCTATAATAATTCTACATCTAAGGTTTGTTTCTTCTTCGTATTTTTTAATGAAATATTTATCAGATCTGGCATATAGTTTCCAATCGATGTGCTTAGTACTTTCTCCATCATTGTACTGCCTATGCTCGGCAAATTCGACTGAAAAACCATGAAAAGGACTTTTATGAAGGCCAGTAATAAAACCTTCAACCGCTTGAGTGGCTAATAACTCTAGCTTTTCAAAAATCTCTATTTGTTCTTTAAAGTCCATAAAAAAAGGGCTTTTTAAAGCCCTTTATTAATTTTTTGAAAATTATAGATGTGCATCTAATTTTTCTGCCAATACATTTTTAGGAACGGCACCGATAACTTTATCAACAATCTCGCCATTTTTAAATACTAAAAGTGCAGGGATATTTCTTATTCCGTATTCTGAAGGAATGGTGGAATTGTCATCAACATTTACTTTTCCTACAACTGCTTTACCTTCGTAATCATTTGCTAATTCGTCAACAATTGGCCCTACCATTCTGCATGGTCCACACCAAGTTGCCCAAAAATCTACCAATACTGGCTTGTCTGATTCTAAAACTAATTCTTTAAAATTTGAGTCTGTAATTTCTAATGCCATTTTTTATAATATTTAATTGAATTACAAAATTAATATTTTAATTGATTTCTAAATCAATATTTGAAATTTGTTTCAAGCTATTTAAAAAGTCGTCTTCTAGGTTAATTTTATACTTTTTAGAACGTAGGCCAACCTGATATCCTGATTTGTAGTCGCTAACAACAAATTTTAGGTTATGTTTTCCCTTGTGTTCTTCACAAAGTTGTGAAATACTTTCAAATAAACTTTGATTCAAATCTTCAAGATTAATTTTTAGTTGAACTGATCTTATTGTTTTTTCCTTAATTTCAGAAAGCAGCTCAAGGCTAACTAATTTAGTTTCTAATTCTCCTTCTTTCCATTTTTTTTCTTGTACTCTACACTGGGCATACAAAAACCATCCTTCTGTCATGTAAGGTTTAAATTTTGGATAATCTTCTCCAAATAAAAATAGGGTAATACTATCGAAGTAATCCTCTATTGTAATAGTACCAAAGGGATTGCCTTTTTTAGTAAATCTATGCTCTACTTCAGAAACCATTCCTGCAATACGAATATCTTTACCTTTAACTGCTTCCATGTCTTTAATTTGAGCAATATTTTGATTACAAAAGCTATTCATTTCTAGCTTGTAATCATCTAAAGGATGGCCTGAAATATAAAAACCTACCACTTCTTTTTCTCTATTAAGTTTAGTTAGCATTGGCCATGGCTCACATAGCGGTACTTTTGGTTCTAAGAGCACTAAATCTGAAGCTTCTCCAAATAAAGATACTTGGGAGGAATTTTCGTTTTGCTGGTGTTTAGCTCCGTATTTCATAGCCTTTTCTAAAAAAGTCATTTCATTTTCTGCGACAAAGTATGCTGCTCGTAAATGACCAAAACTATCAAAAGCACCAGAATTTGCTAGACTTTCGAAAGCTCTCTTGTTTGCGGCCCTTAAATCGATACGTTTAGTCAATTCGAAAATAGAAATATAATTACCTCCTTCTTTTCTTTCATTAACAATTGCTTCAACAGCGCCCTCTCCCACTCCTTTAATAGCTCCTAATCCAAATCTTATTTCTCCATTTTTATTTACCGCAAACTTGTAAAAACTTTCGTTTATATCTGGTCCAAGGACTTTCAAGCCCATTCGCTTACACTCCTCCATATAAAATGTCACTTTTTTAATGTCATTCATATTGTGAGTAAGATAAGCAGCCATATATTCTGCAGGATAATGAGCTTTCAAATAAGCAGTCTGAAAAGCAATTAATGCATAACAGGTTGAGTGTGATTTATTAAAGGCATAAGCAGCAAATGACTCCCAATCCTTCCAAATTTTAGATGCAACATCAACATCATGACCACGCTCTTCACAACCTTTCAAAAACTTTGGCTTTAATTTTTCAAGCAAAGCAAATATTTTCTTACCCATTGCCTTTCTTAAAACATCGGCATCTCCCTTTGAAAAACCAGCTAAACTTTGAGAAAGTAACATTACTTGCTCTTGATAAACAGTAATTCCGTAAGTGTCAGCTAAGTATTCTGACATTTCAGGTAGGTCATAAATTATTTCTTCATGTCCGTGTTTTCTAGCAATAAAATCTGGAATGTATTCCATAGGACCCGGACGATATAGGGCATTCATGGCAATAAGATCGTCAAATTTGTCTGGCTTTAAAAGTTTTAGATTTTTTTGCATTCCTAAAGATTCAAACTGAAAAACACCATTTGTTTCTCCTTTTTGAAAGAGCTCGTAAGTTAACTCATCATCAAGTGGTATAGCATCTACATCAATTTGAACATCGTGAATATGCTTAATAATTTTACAACAGTCTTTAATTATTGTAAGGTTTTTTAAGCCTAGAAAATCCATTTTAAGCATTCCTGCATCTTCTACTACGCTATTATCGAACTGAGTAACTAATAAATCAGCATCCTTTGAGGTTGTTACAGGAATAAATTTAGATATATCATCTGGTGTAATAATCACACCACAAGCATGAATTCCGATATTTCGTAAGGACCCTTCTAAAATTGTAGCTTGATTTATGGTATCTGATCTTAAATTTTCTTCTTTAGATAATTTTATAATATCTTTTGCTTGTTGAAATTGCTCTCCATTAAGCTTTTGTTTAAGTTCTTTTTCGTCTAAATCAAAAAGTTTTTTAAGCTTAATCTCAGGCAGGCTTTTTGCTAATTTATCTGCTTCGGAAAGAGGCAAATCTAAAACTCTTGCCGTATCTCTTAATGCTGACTTTGCAGCCATGGTTCCATAAGTGATAATTTGAGCTACCTGATTTTTACCGTATTTATCTACTACCCAATCAATAATCTTACTTCTTCCTTCATCATCAAAATCAATATCAATATCGGGAAGGGAAACTCTATCAGGATTTAGAAAACGCTCAAAAAGTAAGTCATATTTAATTGGGTCAACATTTGTAATTTCTATACAATAAGCTACAGCTGATCCTGCTGCTGACCCTCTACCAGGGCCAACAGAAACCCCCATTAATCTTGCTTGAGAGGTAAAATCTTGAACAATTAAAAAGTATCCAGGATAGCCAGAATTTTCGATTGTTTTCAGCTCAAACAATAACCTTTCTTCTATCTCATCTGTAATTGTACCATAACGCTTCTTAGCACCTTCGAATGTAAGGTGTTTCAGATAAGCATTTTCTCCTCTTTTACCTCCGTCCGAATCAAGTTCATTTATAAATTCTTTAGGAATATCAAAAGCAGGTAATAAAACATCTCTTTTTAGTTCGAAATTTTCTATTTTAGATAGTAATTCGCTAATGTTTACAATTGCCTCAGGAATATCGGAAAATAAGGATTTCATTTCATCCTGAGATTTGAAATAATATTCGTCATTGTTTAATCCGTACCTAAAACCTCTTCCTCTTCCCTTAGGAGTGGACTGGAGCTCCCCTTCTTTAACACAAAGTAAAATATCGTGAGCGTTTGCGTCTTCCTTATCTAAATAGTAAGTTTCGTTAGATGCAATTATTTTTACATCGTATTTTTTTGCAAATCGAAGCATTACATCATTTACAATATCTTCTTCTTCTATTCCATGTCTTACTAGCTCAACATAAAAATCTTCTTTAAAGGTGTTTTTCCACCATAAAAAAGTATCTTCGGCTTGTTTTTCTCCAACGTTTAAAATTAAATCGGCTATGTCACTTCTAGAACCACCACTTAAAACTATTAATCCATCCTTATATTTTTCAACTACTTCTTTATCAACTCTAGGCACATAATAAAATCCATCTACAAAAGCTATTGAGCTCATTTTAGATAAGTTATGATATCCTTGTTTGTTTTTACACAAAAACACCATTTTACTTCCGTTGTCTTGTACAGATTTATCTAGATGATTTTTACAAATTAATAGTTCACATCCAATCACACCTTTAATTGAGAACTCTTTTAATTGTTCGTCAATATCTCCAGAAATTACTTTTTTATTGTGCTCTATTGCGTCTTTATTTGACGGATGATTAAAAATACTTTTTGTAAAATGAAAAGCGCCATACATGTTAGAAACATCTGTAATAGCTACGGCAGGCATTTTTAATTCATAAGCCTTTTCTACCATGTTTGAAACTTGGGTAGTTGACTGAAGAACAGAGTATTGAGAGTGGTTATGTAAATGAGAATAAGAATACTCAGACAAGTTAAAATCTGAGGGTAAATGAGTTTTTATTTCATTTTTTGAATTAAGTTTTTTTAATTTTTCACTTTCCTTTTTTAAATTTAAATGCTCAATAATAATAGGTTCGATTAACGAACTATTTTGAGATTGGTAATGAGAAAGGTAATCTTCGTTTTTATTTAGTTCTTGGTAAGAATAATGGCCTTTTCTTATCAACTCTAAAAAACATCTTGAAGTAGCGACAACATCGGCGGTTGCGTTATGTGCTTCTTCAAAAGCAGAGCCAAATAAAAAAGTATGAAGTTCTGTAAGGTTAGGTAATTTAAATTTACCTCCTCTTCCGCCGGGAATTTCACAAAGATTTGCACTAGCCTCAGTACAAGTATCTAATACAGGGAAATCAATTAAAAAAGAATCGAAACCATATCTATGCAACTCGCAAGACATGATGTTAATGTCAAATCCTACATTTTGACCTACAACAAACTCAACTTTTTCGACTGCATTTTTAAATTCTTTTAAAACATCTTTAATGTCGTGGCCTTTTTCTTGGGCTAATAATGTAGAAATACCATGAATTTTTTCTGCATC